>RFMX01000462.1 GCA_009927495.1 Betaproteobacteria bacterium | reverse complement strand
TTGGCGGCAATACGCCGCTGGGCTTCTTGCAAATTCAGTTGACCGCTGCAAACCAAGCGATAGGCAATGAATTCAAGGTCATTTTTCTCATCAGCGCCCCAAGCGCCTTCTCGGGGTTGCGGCCACATATTGCGGGGGTCACTGGGGTTGCCGCCAATGCTCAAGGGAATCAGGTGGTCTTGTTCGTAATGTCGGGTATCGGTGTCGCTATAGCGGTACTGGCGAATTTGTTCGCGCTTGAGTCGATTGGTCACGCGCTTATCGGGGCGAACAGTCGCGGTATAGCCTTTGACGCAGACCGTGGATTGCAGGTTTTGAGCAGTGATAGCGGGGTCAACAGCACCTGGCGTGATCTGCGGGTTGGGCAAACCTTGGGTCGCTTGAGCCAAAACGCCTATAGCGCCACCCAGCATGAACGCACACAGGGTGGCTTGGAAGCAAAAAAAGGCTGCCCGAGGGCAGCCTTTCTCAGTCATAACCAGAGGCATTACTTGTTGCCAGGCACTTTGCCTTCCACGCCTTTGACGTAGAAGTTCACGCCGCTCAAGAATTTGTCGTCAGCGACTTCATCTTTCTTCAGCAGGGTTTTGCCGGTGTTGTCAACCAAAGGACCTTTCCAAATAGCAAAACTGCCATCTTTCAAACCGGCTTTGATTTCTTCGACTTTGGTCTTGGTGTCAGCAGGCACGTCTTCAGCGATAGAGACGATGTCGATTGCGCCTTCTTTCACGCCCCACCAAATGCCAGTACCACCGACCCATTTGCCTTCCAAGGCTTCACGGGTGGCTTGGATGTAGTAAGGCGCCCAGTTGATCACGCTGGAAGCCAAGTGGGCTTTGGGGCCGTAGGCGGTCATGTCAGAGTCCCAACCGAATGCGCGCTTACCTTTTTCTTCGGCTGTTTTCAACACAGCGGGTGAGTCGGTGTTTTGGAACAGCACGTCAGCGCCGCTGTTGATCAGCGATGTGGCGGCTTCGGTTTCTTTGGGTGGATTGAACCACTCGTTGACCCAGACCACTTTGGTCTTGACTTTGGGGTTGACCGACTGCGCGCCCAAGGTGAAGGCGTTGATGTTGCGAACCACTTCAGGGATGGGAATGGAAGCCACCACGCCCAGCGTGTTGGACTTGGTCATCTTGCCAGCGATCACACCTGCCATGTACGCGCCTTCGTAGGTGCGGCTGTCGTAGGTACGCATGTTTTCGGCTTGTTTGAAGCCTGTGGCGTGTTCGAACTTGACGTCTTTGGCGTCAGCAGCCACTTTGAGCATGGGTTCCATGTAACCAAAGGTGGTGCCAAAAATCAGTTTGTTGCCTTGTGACACCATGTCACGGAAATTGCGCTCAGCGTCAGCAGACTCGGAAACGTTTTCAGTGAAAGAGGTTTTGATTTTGTCGCCGAATTCGGCTTCCAAAGCTTTGCGAGCGTTGTCGTGCGCAAAAGTCCAACCGCCGTCACCCACAGGGCCCACGTAGGCAAATGCAATTTTCAAGGGCTCAGGCTTGGGAGCTTCAACCACAGGTGCGGGTTTGGGTTCTTCTTTTTTACCGCAACCGACCATGAGGGCCGCAGCCACCACGCCCAGTGCAGCGGCACGGAACCAAGTGCGTTTGTACAGATCTGTCATGAAATTTCCTTAAAAGATGGGAAGACGAAGGGAGCAAACGCGATTATGACTGCTGAAAAGGCTTTCCCCGAAAGCCAGCTCTGCAAAGGCAAGCGCTGCAGGTCGGCCGTAGCCGACGTTGTGTCAGCATGGAGGCGAGGCCGAGCCTGCAGCGCTTGCCTTACCACTACTGGCTTAGTGAACCTCGCAATGACGGATTTCAGGGGTGAAATGGCTTACCCAACGACGCAGGCATGTTCACCCGAATCCACTGTGGATTGCGCGAAATCAGCGCCAGCACCACGATGGTGGCCAGGTAAGGCAGCATGCTCAAGAATTGGCTGGGCATCTCCACACCGCTGGCTTGTAAGTGAAATTGCAGCATGGTCACGCCGCCAAACAAATACGCACCCAGCAGAACCCGCGCAGGCCGCCAAGTGGCAAAGGTGGTGAGTGCCAGCGCAATCCAACCCTTGCCGGCAATCATGCCCTCCACCCACAGCGGGGTGTAAATGATGGAGATGTACGCACCCGCCAAACCACACAAAGCCCCACCCGTGACCACCGCACCCAAACGAATGCCACGCACCGAAAACCCCAAGGCATGGGCCGACTGGGGCGACTCGCCCACCGCACGCAACACCAAACCGGCACGGCTGCGCTGTAAAAACCAGATGAGTGCGATGGTAAAGATAATGACCAAATACACCATGGGGTGTTGCTTGAAAAGCGCCGGACCGATAAACGGCAGATCTGCCAAGCCAGGCACCTCGAACTTCATGCGTTCAGGCAATTTGGCTTGCACATAGCCGGTGCCTACAAACGCCGAAAAGCCCACGCCGAACAGACTCAGCGCCAAACCCGTGGCATATTGGTTGGTATTGAGACCAATCACCAAAGCCCCAAAAACCAGCGCCAACAAGCCACCAGCCGCCATGCCTGCTGCCAAGCCCAACACATCGCTGCCGGTATGCACCACAGTGGCGTAACCGGCGATGGCCGCGCAAAGCATCATGCCCTCGGCACCCAAATTGACCACGCCGGACTTTTCATTGATCAACAAACCCAAAGCGGCGATAGCCAAGATGGTGCCAGCATTGAGGGTTGCAGCCAGCAGCAAGGCATAGGTTTCCATCACACCACCTCCATGCGCTTGGGCGCCCAACGCAGGCGGTAATTCATCAACACATCACAGGCCAACAAGCTGAACAACAACAAACCTTGGAACACGCCGGTGAGTGACTTGGGCAAACCTAAACGCGATTGCGCCAACTCACCGCCGATGTAGAACATGCTCATCAAGATGGCTGAAAACACCATGCCCACGGGGTGCAAACGCCCCACAAACGCCACGATGATGGCCGCAAAACCATAGCCCACAGGCACATAAGGCGTGAGTTGACCAATGGGCCCCGCCACCTCCAAAGCCCCCGCTAAACCGGCCGCGCCACCCGACACCAACAGCGCCAGCCAAATCGCGCGGCGTGAGGAAAAGCCTGCATAACGAGCGGCCTGCGGCGCCAAGCCACCAATTTGCTGGGCCCATCCTGCGCGGGTGCGGAACAAAAACACCCACATCACGATCACGCCCAACAGCGCCAATACCAAACCGATATTGACCCGCGAGCCTTTGAACAGACGCGGAATTTGGGTGGCGGTTTCGAAAGTTTTGGTTTGCGGAAAGTTGTAGCCCAAGGGGTCTTTCCAAGGGCCGTAGACCAAATAGCCCAACACCATGATGGCCACATACACCAGCATGAGGCTGACCAAGATTTCGTTGGCATGGAAGCGGTCACGCAGCCACGCAGTAATGCCTGCCCAGACTATGCCGCCCAGCGTACCGGCCAACAACAAAGGCACCACCATCCAAGCGCTGCTGGTTTTGTCAGCCATTAAAGCCACGCCTGTGGCGAACACCGCGCCCATGACGTACTGCCCTTCTGCGCCAATGTTCCACACATTGGAGCGAAAACACAAAGCCAGGCCCAAAGCAATCAGCAACAAGGGCGTGGCTTTCACCACCAACTCGCCCAAGGCATAGCCGCTGCGTATGGGCTCCCAAAAAAACACGGCCAAGCCCTTGACCGGGTCTTTGCCCAACATCACAAACAAGATGACGCCCAGCACCACGGTCAGCACCAAGGCCAACAAGGGCGAAGCAATGCGCCAAAAATCCGATGGTTGCGAACGAGCTTCGAGTTTGAACATGGTCATTGCACCGATTCTTCTGCGTGGTCCCACAAACCGCTCATCCAAACGCCAATTTTGGCTACCGTGGCATCAGCACGTGCGATCGAAGGCGACAAACGCCCCTGCGCCATCACATGCAAACGGTCGCTGAGTTCGAACAATTCGTCCAACTCCTCGCTGATTACCAACACCGCACAGCCTGCATCTCGCAGCGCCAGCAAGGCTGCGCGGATTTGCGCTGAAGCGCCCACGTCCACGCCCCATGTGGGTTGCGAGACGATGAGCAACTTTGGCGCGGCATCGATTTCCCTGCCGACAATGAACTTTTGCAAATTGCCACCCGACAGCAACTGCGCCAAGGCCTGTGCGCCACCCGCTTTCACTTGGTAGCGGCTGATGATGGACTCAGCTTGGGTTTTTAAAGCGGACATATCAATCCAACCAGCACTGTTGATGGCGTCATCTCTGGTGAGCAAGAGGTTGTGCGCCAAGCTGAGGCTGGGTACCGCACCTCGGCCCAAGCGCTCATCAGGGACAAAATGCAAACCCCGTTTACGGCGTTGCGCAGGCCCTTGCGCGCCCACCGCCTGCCCTTGCATGCAAATGCTGTTATGAGGAGCGCGGGTGTCCTCACCGCTCAAGGCATACAGCAGTTCGCGCTGCCCATTGCCCGACACACCAGCGATGCCCACAATTTCGCCTTGCCGCACCTCTAAGTCCATGGGCTGCAAATTCATG
>RFMX01000300.1 GCA_009927495.1 Betaproteobacteria bacterium | reverse complement strand
AAAGCCAAGGCATGTTGTGTTCAGCCAAGGAACTACATCTTTCGCAAGAAAACTCTGGTTTGTTAGAGCTGTCCCTTGAAGCCACCGTTGGACAAAATATCCGTGAGCATTTGCAGTTGGATGACACCTTGTTCACGCTCAAGCTCACGCCGAATTTGGCGCATTGCCTGAGTGTTTACGGTATTGCCCGTGAACTGTCTGCTTTGACGGGTACACCTTTGCGTCAATTTGAATTCCCCAGTATCAATGTGCAAATCCAAGAGGCATTACCTGTTCGGGTAGACGCTAGCGATTTATGCGGTCGCTTCAGCGGACGTGTGCTGAAGAACGTGAACCCCAAAGCCAATACGCCTGCTTGGATGGTCGAGCGTTTGTCTCGTTGTGGTCAACGCAGCGTCAGCCCATTGGTGGATATTTCTAACTATGTGATGTTCGAGTTGGGACGCCCCTCTCATATTTTCGATCTCGACAAAATAAATGACGGCTTGGTGGTACGGTGGGGAAAAGCCGGTGAAACACTCAAGCTTTTGAATGGCATTACGGTAGAACTCGATGACAAGGTTGGCGTGATTGCAGATGCTTCCCAAGTGGAGTCGCTTGCAGGCATCATGGGAGGAGACGCCACCGCCGTTTCGGATGACACTCGCCACATCTACATAGAAGCTGCTTTTTGGTGGCCACAGGCAGTGGCAGGCCGGTCTCGGCGGTTCAATTTTTCCACCGATGCCGGTCACCGTTTTGAGCGAGGCGTTGACCCAGAACATACGGTCGAGCATATCGAGCGGATTACCCGTTTGGTACTGGATATTTGCGGCACACCACAGAGCCAAGTTGGAGCCATGGACGACCATCAATTGAATATGCCTGTTCGCAAGCCTGTTGCCATGCGTGTGGCCAGAGCGAACAAAGTCTTGGGTGTGGATCTGTCGCAGCAGCGCATGGCAGATGCCTTGAAAGGTTTGGGTCTCGCGGTAAGCGAAGCCCCAGGTGTCATCACAGTCACGCCACCCAGCTTCAGGTTTGACATCACGATTGAAGAAGATCTGATTGAAGAAGTCGCCCGTATGGAGGGTTTTGATCAACTGCCGTCTACAGCCCCGCTTGCCCCCATCACGCCGCACCTGGTTCCCGAGAACCAAAGACACCCCTTTGTCCTGCGTCGCAGCCTTGCTGCATTGGGTTACCAAGAAACCATTAACTTCAGCTTTGTCGATGCCCAGTGGGAAAAAGATTTAGCTGGCAATACAGATCCTGTTCAACTGCTCAACCCCATTGCTAGCCATATGAGTGTGATGCGATCTAGCCTTATGGGTTCATTGCTTCAGTTGGTCAAATTTAACGCGGATCGCAAAGCCTCGCGAGTACGGGTGTTTGAAGTAGGGCGTGTGTTTCACAAAAACCCTGATATCGAAGAATCTTTGCAATCGGTCAAGGGTTTGGATCAACCCATGATGATCGCTGGCATGGCTTGGGGACCTGTGAATGAATTAGCTTGGAACGCCCAGAAAAAAAATGCAGATTTCTTCGACGTCAAAGCGGATGTTGAGGCCATGTTCGCACCTCGCCAAGTCCAATTTGAGGCGGCTGAACATCCAGCGCTGCACCCAGGCCGAAGCGCTCGTATTTCTTCAAAGGGGCAGCCCGTGGGTTGGTTAGGCGAACTTCATCCCAAATGGCGTCAGCAATGGGACTTGTCTCATGCGCCCGTGGTCTTTGAGTTACAGCTAGACAGCTTGTTAGATCGAACAGTGCCTGTCGCAACGGCGGTACCAAAGTTGCAAGCGGTGGAAAGAGATATTGCCGTGGTTGTGAAAGAAGAGATCAGTCACCAAGTCTTGATGGACTGCATTCGTTCGTCACCTACGCAAGGCTTGCTGCAAGATGCGGTGCTGTTTGATGTTTACCGTCCCGCTAAAGAAGGTGGAAGTGTGGCCGTTGGTGAAAAAAGCTTGGCAGTTCGCCTGACCATGCAAAGCACCGATGTAACGTTGACTGAAGCCCAAATCGATCAGACAGTTCAAGCAGTAGTGCAGCAACTGTCGCAGCAACTGAACGCCCGTTTGCGTTCCTGAAGGAGAAAGCTAAATGGAAATTTCTTTTGAAAGTTTGGAAACCCCTGCTTTAACCAAAGCGCAATTGGCTGAACTCTTGTTTGACCAAATTGGTTTGAACAAGCGTGAGTCCAAGGACATGATTGACGCTTTTTTTGATTTGATCTCCCAAAAGCTGGTCGATGGTGAAGACGTCAAGATATCGGGTTTTGGTAACTTCCAAATTCGCACCAAAGCCGCTCGTCCTGGTCGCAATCCACGCACAGGTGAATCCATACCCATTGAAGCCCGTCGCGTCGTAACCTTTCACGCCAGCCATAAGCTCAAAGAACATATCCAAGGCATACCCGGGACAGATGCCGAATAAAGTACACATCTGCTTTGTGGCGTATGTGGCTTGTCGCTAAACAGTGGCAAAAACCGCCGCCATATAACTCTTATTTCTCAAGGATGCGACTTTATTTTCGGAATACCGTGCCGATAAGCTTAACTTGGGAGCTTACTTCGTGTAACCTCTCAATTCACTTTTTTAAATGATCGAACCTATGGAGAGTTCTCTCCCTTCCATTCCAGCAAAGCGCTACTTCACCATCGGTGAGGTGAGCGAGTTATGTGGCGTCAAGCCACATGTGCTGCGCTATTGGGAGCAGGAATTCACACAGCTTCGACCCATGAAGCGTCGCGGCAATCGACGCTACTACCAACACCATGAAGTGTTGATGATTCGACGTATTCGAGACCTATTGTATGAACAGGGCTTCACCATCAGCGGTGCTCGTAACAAATTGCAAGAACTGGTCCAGCAAGAGCGGGATAAAAAACGTGCAGGCGAGGTCATGCTTCAAGGCTTGGACGACTTAGAAGATAACTTGTCCTTGGATGAGACCCGCGGTGAAGATAATTGGCAAATCACCCCAGATGACAATGATTCCAACAAGCTTCAATTGCTGCGCCGCGAATTATTTGAAATACGCGATTTGCTGAACTGAAAAGCCTTCTGGCAAGGCTATAATCCACCCTCTTCGGTGTGTGGCGCAGCCTGGTAGCGCACTTGCATGGGGTGCAAGGGGTCGAAGGTTCGAATCCTTTCACACCGACCATAGATATCAAAGGGTTAGCTCTCAAAAGAGCTAACCCTTTTGTCTTTTCAGCGCCTGCCTCTTACTCGCTGAACAAATCAATGATTTGTTGCCTGAGCCACATATTGGCAGGTTCGCGGAGGTATTTGGTGTGCCAAAACAATTTGATGGAGATATCTGGAATTTTGAAAGGCAAGGGCGAAGTTTCAAGTTGAAATGGTTTTTCCCGA
>RFMX01000188.1 GCA_009927495.1 Betaproteobacteria bacterium | reverse complement strand
TACCTCCTTAGCTTATGAATTTTTTATGTCACGTCATATATCTATTTTGTAATCTAGTTATTTTTAAAAAAACTCACTAATGGAAACTGGTGTGAAGGACAGGGAGCTCAGGAAATATTCTTGCGCAATTGATAAGTTATTACAATTCACTTTCACAGCTTTTTAAAAAAGCTTTGGTATTACTCCATTGAAAGGAAATAAAGTGTTGAAAAAAATAATTCAAATAGAGATTGACGCCAAAATTACTTTGGCTTTTGTTCTGGCTGTTGGTGCATTTACGCTTGCTTTGCGCATTAATGAAACCAAGGCAGAAACGAGTACATTAAGTGGAATGCCAACCAGCGGCAGCTGTGCATTGTTGCTGACCATGCCAGTTCCTTATGGACTTTTGAATGTAGATTCATATCAAGAAACCGGCTACAACATTCTTGGCAAGTTGACTTTTAAAAGCGCATCTGAAGCTACCTTTAATGGCAGTGTTGTTAACCCCACTTACCGCACTATGGGTTCACCAACAATCTATGAAGAGGACACCATATATTTGCGCAACACAGCCGTCGTGATACAAGCAATGACATCATCTGACGGATTTGAAGGGGGCTATAAATTGACTTTTACCCATGGCATTGGAAAGAGTTTTAAATTAAATGCTATTCCAACAAATAATACAAAAACAATCTTATTGCAATCAAGTTCTGGTGGCTTAGAGCCGGCATCTGGTGTCTGCCAACTTTAATGAAAGTTTTTTATATGATTTACAGAATAAGACTATTGAGTTTGGCCTTTATCGTTTCAATCTTGATAGCTTGTGGAGGCGGAGGTGGAGGCGGAGCATTGATAGACGCGGCGGTAGATACACTAACTCAGCAGATAACAGGCGGGACAATTAGCACTTCTATCGTGGCTATATAAAACCCACCAACATAGCCGAGTATGAAAAAGTGAGCATAAAGTCAAAAAGACAAATTTTTCAGAGAATCAAGCCTGAATTATGATCAGTTATCTTTCTCCAAGGAACTTCTTCATGCCAAGCTTGTTTCGCCTTTTTTTCGCAGCCATGTCGCTTTGTACTTTTGTCGCCTTGGCCCAAACCACGGACAAACCCTTTCCTGTGGTCAAGCCCGACGACATTGCATGGAAAGACGCAGGCAAGGGCGTGAAGCTTGCCGTCATTTCTGGCGATCCCTCCAAGCCCGGCCCTTATGTCATCAGGGTGTACTTCCCACCAGGCATCATGAGTGCCCCGCACTACCACCGCGAAGACCGCTACATCACGGTGCTTCAAGGCACATGGAAAGCGGGAACCGATGATTCATGGGACCCGCAAGCCACGCAACCACTTAAAGCC
>RFMX01000044.1 GCA_009927495.1 Betaproteobacteria bacterium | reverse complement strand
AAACTCAAGCGTAAAACCGGCGACTGGGCGACCGCCGGTTGCGCGGTGGTCATTCGTAAAAAAGGCGATCAAGTCAGCCATGTGCGTATTGGCCTGACGAATGTCGCCCCCACTGCACTGCGCGCTGAAGAAGCCGAAGCGGCTTTGCTGAACAAGCCTTTCAACGCGGCCAATGTGCAAGCAGCTGCGGCTGCAGCCATCGCCATTTGCGACCCCGCAGAAGACCTGCGCGGCGACATCGAATACAAGACCGCCATGGCCGGTGAAATGGTCAAACGCGCCCTCAACAAAGCCTGGGCGCTGTGCGCTTAAATTCAAGGAATACACCATGACCAAAAAACTTATCACCGTATCAGTCAACGGCAAGAAAGAAGAAAAAGCGGTTGAGCCGCGCACACTGCTGATCCACTTTTTGCGCGAAGAACTCAACCTCACTGGCGCGCATATCGGCTGTGAAACCAGCCACTGCGGTGTTTGTACGGTGGACATCGACGGCCAATCGGTCAAGTCCTGCACACATCTGGCGATTCAGTGCGACGGCTCGGAAGTGCTGACTGTCGAAGGCCTGGCCAACAAAGGTGTGTTGCATGCGGTGCAAGAAGGCTTTTACAAAGAGCACGGTTTGCAATGCGGCTTTTGCACCCCTGGCATGCTGATGCGCGCCTACCGCTTCTTGCACGAAAACCCCAACCCCAGCGAAGACGAAATTCGCCACGGCATGAGCGGCAACCTGTGCCGTTGTACGGGCTACCAAAACATCATCAAAGCCGTACAGTACGCCGCCAAAAAATTGCAAGAGCCTGTCGCGGCTTGAAGCACCCCCCTATTTGATCGGAGATACACATGAACGCACCGGTACTGACTGTAGAAGCCCGCGAACTCGCGTTGGCTGGCATGGGCGCCTCGCGCCTGCGCAAAGAAGACGCCCGATTCATCCAAGGCAAAGGCAATTATGTAGATGACATCAAGATGCCCGGCATGTTGCACATGGACATCGTGCGCAGCCCCATCGCCCATGGCCGCATCGTCAAAATCAACAAGGAAGCCGCCTTGGCCATCCCTGGTGTACACGCGGTGCTGACCGCCGACGACTTGAAGCCTTTAAAGCTGCACTGGATGCCCACCCTCGCTGGTGATGTGGCCGCCGTATTAGCCGACGAAAAGGTTCACTTCCAGATGCAAGAAGTGGCTATCGTCATCGCCGATGACCGTTACATCGCGGCTGACGCGGTGGAAGCCGTGGAAGTCGAATACGAAGAATTGCCCGTAGTGATGGACCCTTATGCCGCCCTGCAGCCTGGCGCACCGGTCATCCGCGACGACTTGGCCGGCAAGACCGAAGGCGCGCACGGCAAACGTGAGCACCATAACCACATCTTCACTTGGGACGCGGGTGACAAGGCCGCTGCCGACGCCGCTTTTGACAAAGCCGAAGTGACGGTGTCGCAACACATGTACTACCCGCGCGTACACCCCTGTCCGCTAGAGACCTGCGGTTGCGTGGCCTCATTCGACCCAGTCAAGGGCGAGTTGACCACCTTCATCACCTCACAGGCTCCGCACATTGTGCGCACCGTGGTGTCCATGCTGTCGGGAATTCCTGAATCCAAAGTGCGTATCGTCAGCCCCGACATTGGTGGTGGCTTTGGCAACAAAGTGCCAATCTACCCTGGCTATGTGTGTGCCATCGTGTCGTCCATCGTACTGGGCCGCCCGGTTAAGTGGGTCGAAGACCGCATCGAAAACATCTCGAGCACTGGCTTTGCCCGCGACTACCACATGGACGGCGAACTCGCCGCCACAGCCGACGGCAAGATCACTGGCCTTCGCGTGAATGTGGTGGCCGACCATGGCGCATTTGACGCCTGTGCCGACCCGACCAAGTTTCCTGCCGGCATGTTCCACATTGTTTCTGGCAGTTACGACATTCCTGCGGCACACGCCAGCGTCAAAGGTGTTTACACCAATAAGGCCCCGGGCGGCGTGGCGTATCGCTGCTCCTTCCGCGTGACCGAAGCGGTGTACCTGATCGAGCGCATGGTTGATGTGCTGGCGCAAAAATTGGGCATGGACAAGGCGGAGATCCGCGCCAAGAACTTCGTCAAGAAAGAACAGTTCCCCTACAAGAGCGCCTTCGGGTTTGAGTTCGACTCGGGTGACTACCAAACCGCGCTCGATAAAGTGCTTAAAGCCGTGGACTACAAGGGACTGCGCGCAGAGCAAAAGGCCAAACGCGCCGACCCGAACAGCCCCACCCTGATGGGCATTGGTTTGGTTACCTTCACCGAAGTCGTCGGTGCCGGTCCTTCCAAGATCTGCGACATCTTGGGTGTTGGCATGTTCGACTCCTGCGAAATCCGCATCCACCCCACCGGCAGCGCGATTGCCCGCATGGGCACCATCACGCAAGGCCAAGGCCACCAGACCACCTACGCGCAGATCATCGCCACCGAGTTGGGCATTCCGTCTGAAGTCATTCAAGTTGAAGAAGGCGACACC
>RFMX01000045.1 GCA_009927495.1 Betaproteobacteria bacterium | reverse complement strand
CCATGACACGCTCACTCAAAAAAGGCCCGTTTGTCGATCACCACTTGTTGGTCAAGGCTGAAAAAGCCGTTGCCACCAAAGACAAAAAGCCAATCAAAACTTGGTCACGCCGCTCTATGGTTTTGCCCGATTTCATCGGCTTGACCATCGCGGTTCACAACGGCAAGCAACATGTGCCGGTTTACATCACCGACCAAATGGTGGGTCACAAGTTGGGCGAATTTGCCTTGACTCGTACCTTCAAAGGCCATCCGGCGGACAAAAAAGTCCAGAAGAAGTAAGGAGCAGCTATGGAAACACGTGCAGTCTTGCGAGGTGTGCGCCTATCGGTCGATAAAGGCCGTTTGGTGGCAGACTTGATTCGCGGCAAAAAAGTGGACCAGGCCCTGAACATCCTGACCTTCACACAGAAAAAAGCAGCGGGCATTGTTAAAAAAGTGCTCGAGTCGGCTATCGCCAACGCAGAACACAACGATGGCGCTGACATTGATGATTTGCGCGTCAAAACCATTTACGTGGAACAAGGCGCAACCCTCAAGCGTTTCACAGCACGCGCCAAAGGCCGCGGCAACAGCATCAGCAAGCCCACATGCCATGTGTATGTGACGGTCGGCAACTGAAAGGTCTAGAAAAATATGGGACAAAAAATACACCCCACCGGTTTTCGCCTGTCGGTGAGCCGCAACTGGGCCAGCCGCTGGTACGCAAGCAACAAAGACTTCGCCGGCATGCTGGCCGAGGACATCAAGGTACGCGAATACCTCAAAATCAAACTCAAAAGCGCTGCTGTTTCGCGCATCTTGATTGAGCGCCCTGCCAAAAATGCCCGCATCACCATTTTTTCCGCACGCCCCGGCGTGGTCATCGGTAAAAAAGGCGAGGACATTGAAAACCTCAAGAAAGAACTGGCTGCGCGTTTGGGCGTACCTGTTGCGGTCAACATCGAAGAGGTGCGTAAGCCCGAAATTGATGCACAGTTGATTGCTGACAGCATTACCCAGCAGTTGGAAAAACGCATCATGTTCCGCCGCGCGATGAAGCGCGCCATGCAAAACGCCATGCGTTTGGGTGCCCAAGGCATCAAGATCATGTCGGCTGGTCGTTTGAACGGCATCGAGATCGCCCGTACCGAGTGGTACCGCGAAGGCCGTGTGCCACTTCACACCTTGCGTGCGGACATCGACTACGCCACCTCTGAAGCCAAAACTACCTACGGCATCATCGGCGTAAAAGTTTGGGTCTACAAGGGTGACACCTTGGGCCGTAACGACGCACCTGCTGCACAAGAACCCCGTTCTGAAGACGAACGCCGCCCACGCGGTCCTCGTCGTGACGCTCGCCCCGCTGGCGGCGACCGTCCACCCGCTCGCAGTGGCGCACGTCGCCCTGCAGGCTCCAATGCCGCACCGGCGGATGGCAGCGATAAACCCGCTGAAGCCACCGATGCTCCCAAAACCACCGTCAAGCGCGTCCGCAAGGTAGCCGCGCCCGCATCCACTGGCACGGCTGCGGACGGCAAAGGAGAATAAGCATGCTGCAACCAGCGCGCCGTAAATACCGTAA
>RFMX01000231.1 GCA_009927495.1 Betaproteobacteria bacterium | reverse complement strand
ACGCACCAATTGAGAGAAGATAGACGCCATACCAGCGCGGTACATCTTCTTGTTGATTTTTTGGGTGAAATTTTCTTCAGGGCTGTTGGGGAAAGCGCGACCGCCTCCACGCCAAATCGGAGAAGAAGTCATACCAGCGCGAGCACGACCAGTGCCTTTTTGTTTGAAAGGTTTTTTGGTCGAGTGCTTGACTTGTTCGCGGTCTTTCTGGGCGCGAGTGCCTTGACGCGCATTCGCTTGGTAAGCCACCACGATTTGATGAATCAGGTCTTCATTGTAATCACGACCAAACAGGGTCTCAGGCGCATCAAATTTGGAAGCAGCCTGTCCTTGGTCATTCAGGTGTTCGATTTGCATCATTTGGCTCCTTGAGGTGCAGCCTTGATGGCATGGCGAACCGTCACAAAACCACCCTTAGAGCCGGGAACCGCGCCCTTGATAAGGATCAGTTGACGGCCTTCGTCGATGCGAATGACAGAAAGGTTTTGTGTCGTGATGGTCTCGTCTCCCATGTGGCCAGACATACGCTTGCCGGGAAAAACGCGGCCAGGGTCTTGAGCCATGGAGATAGAACCGGGCACATTGTGCGAACGGCTGTTACCGTGAGAAGCACGCTGTGAACGGAAATTGTGACGCTTGATGGTGCCAGCGAAACCCTTACCAATGGAAGTACCTTGTACGTCGACTTTCTCGCCGACGTTGAAGATAGCAGTCACGGGCACAGTGGAACCCGCTGGGTATTGAGCAGCGGTTTCAGGGGTGACGTGGAATTCTTGGGTGACTTCGCCCGCCTCAACACCGGCCTTGGCCAAATGGCCTGCTTGGGGCTTGGTGACGCGCGAAGCTTTGCGCGCGCCGAATGTGACCTGTAAGGCTACATAGCCGTCGTTTTCTTGGGTTTTGACCTGGGTCACGCGGTTGTTAGAAACATCTACCACTGTGACAGGCACTGCGTCCCCATCATCAGTGAACAGACGCATCATGCCCACCTTGCGGCCCAGCAACCCCAAACGGTTGCTTTGACTCATGTTGTTCTCCAAAACTCTCACCGCCGTCACTTCAATTGGCAACAGCGTTTGGTGTATGAGAGAAGGTTGATAATTTCTCTGCACATATAGCACAGAGCCTGAGATTGTAGCGCAAAACTGGCACATGGCCAGTATTTCTTTACACCTCGAACCAAGTCACCGTCAGAGACGATGACTTTGGCATTACTTACTGCAGCTTGATTTCAACATCCACGCCAGCAGGCAAGTCCAACTTCATCAATGCATCGACGGTTTTATCGGTCGGGTCGACGATATCCATCAAGCGTTGGTGCGTTCGGATTTCCAATTGGTCGCGGCTGGACTTGTTAACGTGCGGCGAACGCAAAATGTCAAAGCGTTTCATGCGTGTGGGCAAAGGCACAGGGCCTTTGACAATCGCACCGGTACGCTTGGCTGTATCAACAATTTCAGCAGCAGATTGGTCGATCAATTTGTAGTCGAAGGCCTTGAGGCGGATGCGGATTTTTTGCTTGGTTGACATGTGTG
>RFMX01000210.1 GCA_009927495.1 Betaproteobacteria bacterium | reverse complement strand
TTCTGCACCCAAAGAATTGAGCGACGCTGTTGAACACGTTATCGCCGAACTCAATGCTGGTCGCTTGCGGGTCGCTACCCGTGAAGCTGTTGGGCAATGGACCACCCATCAGTGGATCAAAAAAGCGGTTCTGCTGTCGTTTCGCTTGAAAGACAACGCTGTGGTCAAGGCGGGAGATTTGGGCTTTTATGACAAAGTGCAAACCAAGTTCTCCAACATGGACGAAGCCCACATGAAGGCCAGCGGTGTGCGTGTGGTGCCGCCTGCGGTTGCCCGCCGAGGCAGCTACATTGCCAAAGGTGCCATCCTGATGCCCAGCTACGTCAACATCGGCGCTTATGTCGATGAAAACACCATGGTCGACACTTGGGCGACCGTGGGCTCATGTGCGCAGATCGGCAAGAACGTTCACCTCTCGGGTGGTGTTGGCATTGGTGGCGTTCTAGAACCTGTGCAAGCCAACCCCACCATCATTGAAGACAACTGCTTCATTGGCGCACGCTCCGAGGTGGTTGAAGGCGTCATCATCGAAGAAAACTCGGTCATTTCCATGGGTGTGTATATCGGTCAAAGCACCAAAATTTATGACCGTGCCACAGGTGAAGTGAGCTATGGACGCGTACCCGCTGGTTCGGTGGTGGTGTCTGGCAACCTGCCCAGCGCAGACGGCAAATACAGTTTGTACTGTGCTGTCATTGTCAAACGCGTGGACGCACAAACCCGCGCCAAAACCAGTCTGAACGACCTCTTGCGCGACTGAGATGTCTGCCACCCTCGAGTTGACTGAGCAACTGATTGCTCGCCCTTCTGTCACCCCGGATGATGCGGGCTGTTTGGAGATTTTGGGCGAGCGTTTGAACGCTTTGCATTTTGAATCAGCGCGTTTGAACTTTGGGCCAGACAATTTCAGGGTGAGTAATCTTTGGGCCATCAAGCGTTGTTCATCACAAGGCCCCACCTTGGTGTTTGCTGGCCACACCGATGTGGTGCCTACGGGTCCCTTAGACAAATGGACCACAGACCCTTTCACCCCAAGCCACCGCGATGGAAAATTGTTTGGGCGTGGTGCCAGTGACATGAAAACCTCTTTGGCTGCGATGGTGGTCGCAACAGAGGAGTTTTTAAAGCAAGAAGCCCATCCTCGGTTTTCCATCGCCTTTTTGCTGACCAGCGATGAAGAAGGTCCCTCGGTAGATGGTACGGTGAAAGTGGTGGAGTGGCTGAAATCTAGAAATGAACAACTGGATTGGTGCATTGTGGGAGAGCCCACGGCGGTCCACCGCATCGGGGACATGGTCAAAAACGGTCGTCGAGGCACACTGAGCGGCAAGCTCACCATCAAAGGCGTACAAGGTCACATTGCCTATCCCCAACTGGCCAGCAACCCTATCCATTTGTTCGCACCGGCCTTGGCGGAGTTGACCACCATCAGCTGGGACCAGGGCAACGATTTCTTTCAACCTACCAGTTGGCAAGTGAGCAATATCCATGCGGGCACCGGTGCCAATAATGTGATCCCTGGCGAGGTAGTGGTTGATTTCAATTTTCGATTCAGCACCGAATCGACTGCAGACGATTTGAAACAGCGCTTGGAAGCGGTTTTACGCAAACACGGACTCAACTACCAATTGAACTGGACTTTGGGTGGACTGCCATTCCTCACCACCCCAGGCGATTTATTGGGCGTGGTGCAACAAGCTATTCAAGCCGAAACAGGCATTGACACAGAGTTGTCTACCTCGGGTGGTACCAGCGATGCACGTTTCATCGCACACATATGCCCCCAAGTTATCGAGTTGGGCCCCCCCAATAACAGCATCCACAAAATTGACGAGCATGTCCGCGTAAGCGATATAGACACATTGAAAAATATTTACCTGCGAATTTTGCAAGGCTTGCAGCGCCACACCAGCGCATGACGCCTTCAGCATTGATTGAACACTGCGCCAAGGCCTTGGCAGATGCGCAGGTCAGCTTTGGCCAAGGCACTTTGCAAGCCGCTGACGAAGCCGCTTGGTTGGTACTGTGGAAGCTCGGCCTGCCTTTGGATGTAGATACCCAAACGCTGCATGATGAACTTCCAGAGACTTCTATAGAAGCTGTTCTCGGTTTGTTGACCCAGCGCATTCAAACCCGCAAACCCTTGGCCTATTTAACCCAAGAAGCATGGCTGCAAGGCGTGTCTTTTTATGTCGATGAACGGTGCTTGATCCCACGCAGCTTGATTGCCGAAATATTGGCTGATGGCAGCATTGACCCATGGCTCAACCCTGAAGCGAGTTCAGCGCTTGATTTATGCACAGGGGGAGCCAGTCTGGCCGTGTTGGTCGCGCTTGCCTACCCCCAACTCAATGTGCAGGCTTTGGACATCTCTGCTGATGCTTTGGCGGTCGCAGCTATCAATGTTGAAAGACATGGGCTGCAAGACCGTGTAAACCTTGTTGCATCGGATGGTTTAGAAAAAGCACAAGGCACTTTCGATCTGATCGTCTGCAACCCGCCCTACGTCAACGCCCAAAGCATGGCACGGTTGCCGCTTGAGTTTCAAGCAGAACCCTCGTTGGCTTTGGCGGGTGGCACAGATGGCATGGACTTTATTCGCCAGTTACTGCGGGTGGTGCCTTCCTATCTGAAAGAAGATGGCGTTTTGGTGCTTGAAATTGGCAATGAATTTGAGCACTTCATAGCGGCATTTCCGTATTTGGAATTCACAGGCTTGTACACCAGTGCAGGCGATACACAGGTACTGCTGATCACGCAATCGGCATTGTTGGCATGATCACACTTAAAAATATCAGCTTGCGCCGCGGCGCAAAAATTTTGCTTGACCAAACATCGGTCAGTTTGAATCCTGGCGAAAAAGTAGGCTTGGTGGGCAGAAATGGGGCGGGTAAGTCGTCCTTGTTTGCCTTGCTCAACAAAACCTTGACCGAAGACTCTGGCGAGTTTGATATTCCCAGCCAGTGGCGCATGGGCCAAGTCGCCCAAGACATGCCCGAGACCGATGCCAGTGCGACAGACTTTGTGATTGAAGGCGATACCGAATTGGTGGCCGCACGGGCAGAGGTGACAGCAGCCGAAGCCACAGACGACGGTGAACGCATGGCAAACGCCTATATGGCCTTGCATGATGCAGGTGAGCACGATGCCGCATCCCGTGCCCAAGCTTTGATCCAAGGTCTTGGCTTCAAAACCACAGAGCTGAACAAGCCCGTCAACAGCTTTTCAGGTGGTTGGCGTATGCGCTTGCAGCTAGCCCGTGCCTTGATGTGCCCCACCGAGTTGCTTTTGTTGGACGAACCGACCAATCACTTGGATTTGGATGCCTTGGTCTGGCTTGAAGCTTGGCTCAAACGCTATGAAGGCACCTTGTTGGTGATCAGCCATGACCGCGAGTTCTTAGATGCAGTGACCAATGTCACCTTGCACATTGATGCAGGCAAACTGGTGCGTTACGGCGGTAATTACAGCAAGTTTGAAGACATGCGTGCGGAACAAATGACCTTGCAACAAAATGCTTTTGCCAAGCAGCAAGACAAGATTGCGCATTTGCAAAAATTCATTGCCAGGTTCAAAGCCAAAGCTAGCAAAGCCAAGCAGGCACAAAGTCGCGTCAAAGCTTTGGATCGAATGGAAAAAATCGCCCCGCTGTTGTCCGAAGCAGATTTTCAATTTGAATTCAAAGAGCCTGCCAATCTCCCTAATCCCATGCTGTCCATGCAACATGTTGACTTTGGCTACCCAGCTGCTGGCGATGAAAGCGAAGGCACTTTGCCTACTGTGATCGTTGGCGATGTCAGCAAGTCCGTTTTGGCCGGTCAGCGTATTGGTATTTTGGGTGCCAACGGGCAAGGCAAATCCACTGTGGTGAAAACCATTGCCCGAGATCTTGCCGCTATCAACGGTGAAATTATCGAAGGCAAAGGATTGAATATTGGCTATTTTGCCCAGCAAGAGTTAGATGTTCTGCGACCTGCGGACAACCCACTTGACCACATGATTGCCCTGGCCAAAAAAGTGGCTGCCGAGGGTAAGTTGGCGGGACAGGCTTCACGTGAACAAGACTTGCGTAGTTTTTTAGGCCAGTTCAACTTCGGTGGTGACATGGTCAAGCAAAGTGTGGGCAGCATGAGCGGGGGTGAAAAAGCCCGCTTGGTGCTTTGCATGATGGTGTGGCAACGACCCAATTTACTGCTGCTGGATGAGCCTACCAACCACCTGGATTTGGCGACACGCGAGGCCTTGTCGATGGCTTTGAATGAGTTTGAAGGAACTGTGATGCTGGTCAGTCACGACCGAGCCTTGCTTCGCGCTGTATGCGATGAGTTTTGGTTGGTCTCCAAAGGCGGCATTGCGCCCTTCGATGGTGACTTGGATGACTACCAACAGTTCTTGCTAGACGAGGCCAAACGCATGAAAGCGTTGGCACAGGCGGAACAGTCGCAACTTCAACAAAAGGCCCTGAAAGTTGCCGCACAACCTTCTCCACCTAAAGCACCTGCGCCAGGGGCACAAAAAAAGCAGCAACGTCTTGAGTCGGACATGCAAACACTAGAGCAAGAAAAAGAGCAACTCATGCAAGCCATGACTTTGACCACCGTACCCACAGAGCTAGCCAAGTTGGGCAGTCAGTTAAAAAATACGGAGGACAAACTGTCTCAGCTAGAAGCGCAATGGCTTGAATTGCTAGAAACCTCTGATAGGGTTTGAATAACAAACGGACATAAAAAAAGCCAGTGGGTAACTGGCTTTTGTTTGTACCGAATGTGGGTGGTAGGACGTGCTGGATTCGAACCAGCGACCAACGGATTAAAAGTCCGCTGCTCTACCGACTGAGCTAA
>RFMX01000158.1 GCA_009927495.1 Betaproteobacteria bacterium | reverse complement strand
TGGCCAAACACGGTTTGCAAAATTTAAAGCCTTTGTGGAACCGTGTGCAGGTGACATCCGGTTGGGAGCAAGCTTTTGAGGCGGCGTTGCGTGAACGATTGGCCGCTTTGGAGGTTGGCAAGCTCGACAGTGTTAAATCCTTCGCGTCCGATGTCCCGCTGGCAAAGCTGAGTTTTTACAGCCCAGCGGTAGCCACCCGTGTAGCCAAATCTTCCAATTTGTCGCCGCTGTTGGATCAACTGAAAGTCGATGACGCAGCTCTCAATAGCCTGTTGGCGGATTGGTTAACAGGCTGTTACACCGCTCCCAATTTAGATGCTGCCATGGCTTTGAGAGACAAGTTGCAAGCTGGGGAACATATTTTCATTCCCCAAGGTCATGCGGTCGGTTTATACAGCGTTCATTTTTACGCCCAAGATTCTGAACAAGCAGGCCTGCTTGCCAGGGCGCAGGAAATTGAAAACCTTGAAAAACAAATTCGTTCGCAGTCTTTGATGGCGCAAGAAGCCAAATCGCAACTCAGCCGTGCCGAGTCTGCATCTTCCCAAGCGGCCAGCCAAAGATCGCAGCTGCGTCAACAGTCCGCTGAGGCACAAGCCAAGGTACATGCGCTGAATGTGGATGTGCTGCGTTTGCAACAGCAAGCTCAACAGGTGAGTGAGCGCCAAGGGCAATTGGCGTCTGAACTCACTGAACTCCAAACCCAATCTGTTGCGCTTGAACAAAAGCAGCAAGCTTCTCACGCCAAATTTGAAGAACTGGACTTGCAATTGGCGCAAACCCAAGAGCGCCATGCCCAGTTGCAAGATGCGTCTTTGGCTAAAGAAAAAGAATTTCAAAGCTTGCGTGAATCGTCGCTGCAGCTCGATAAGCAATGCCAAGAGGCCGAGTTCCAAGTTCGCAGCTTGCAGGCCCGTCAGCAAGAGTTGCAACGCACCCAAGACACGGCAGCTCAGCAAATTGAAACGCTCAATAATGAACAAAGCCGCCAACAAGAAGAGCTCAATGTGTTGAGCGACACCACCGCTCGGGCTGGCTTGCAAGACGCTTTGGCTTTGCAACTTGAACGCGAAACCTTGTTGGCCAGCAAACGCAATGAATACGATGACTTGACCAACCGTTTGCGCACCAGCAACGAAGAAAGACTCAAGATCGAGCATCAACTCGAGCCTTTGCGTCAACGCATTGTGGACACCCAACTCAAGGCACAAGCCGCACGACTTGGGTTTGAGCAGTACGACCAGCTGTTACAAGATGCGCAAACAGACCTAGAGGCTGTTGCTGCCAGCATTGAGCATGAATCTGTCAAATTGGCGGGTTTGTCCAATGAAATTGACCAGCTTCAACGTGAGACGCAATCCTTGGGCGCGGTGAATTTGGCTGCTTTGGAAGAGTTGGGCACTGCGCGTGAGCGCAAAACATTCCTTGACGCGCAGTCCGCCGATTTGAACGAAGCCATCACCACACTGGAAGACGCGATACGCAAAATCGATGGAGAAACGCGTCAACTGCTGGGCGACACCTTCGAGACGGTGAACCAGCACTTTGGCCGCATGTTCCCCGAACTGTTTGGCGGGGGAACGGCCAAACTGGTTATCACAGGCGATGAAATTTTGGATTCGGGTGTTCAAGTCATGGCGCAGCCGCCTGGAAAGAAGAACCAAACCATCTATTTGCTGTCGGGGGGCGAAAAAGCGCTGACCGCCATTGCCTTGGTGTTTGCGATTTTTCAACTCAACCCAGCGCCTTTTTGTTTGCTTGACGAGGTGGACGCGCCTTTGGATGACGCCAACACCGACCGTTACGCCAAACTGGTGACACGCATGTCGGGTGAAACCCAGTTTCTCTATATCTCGCACAACAAAATTGCCATGGAAATGGCAGAGCAACTCATTGGCGTGACCATGCAAGAGCAGGGTGTTTCGCGAATTGTTGCCGTCGATATGGAGTCAGCAGTGAATTTGGTTGAACCTGCGGCAAACGTATGAGCAGTCTGCAAATTTGGCTTGCAATCGTAGGTGGCGTGATTTTGGTGGTCTTGGTGGCCTACAACGCTTGGACGTCCAGGCAAAACCAGCCCAAACAAGCCGAACCGTTGATCACCCCTGAAGAACTTGACGCACTGACCCAAAGCGAAACGTCGATTGATGGCTCGCCACCCTTGCCAAACGACGCACTTGGCGCTTATTCGCAAATGGCCCATGAGTTTCCTCAGCCCAACCCACGGGGGCAGCTTGACCCTTTGATTGATGTGATGGCCAGCATGGAACTGGAGACGCCTGTGTCAGGCGAGGCTGCTTTGGCCGCTTTGCCGCCTGTGCGGCGCGTGGGCAGCAAACTCTTTATCGTCGAAGGTTTAAACGCTGACACTGGCGAGTGGGAAAACCTGCAAGCTGGTTTGTTTTACAGCGCTTTCCAAGCGGGTATTCAGGTGGCTAACCGCCAAGGTCCCCTCAACGACATTGAGTTTTCCGAGTTTGTGGTGAAAGCGCAAACTTACGCGGATGCTTTTGGTGTCACCCCCGAGCTGCCCGACATGAGCGAGGCCATTGCCCATGCGCGTGAGTTGGACCAATTTGCAGCTTCCCACGATGCCCAACTCAGCTTCACCATCGCCTCACGCAAAACCGCTTGGAGCCCCGGCTATGTGCAGCAACAGGCGGCGCGTATCGGCTTTGTGCCTGGTGTCATTCCAGGGCGCATGGTGATAGCCGCGTCTAGCTCTGGGTTGCCGCCTGTGTTGGTGCTGAGTTTTGATGCTCGAGCCGCCATGGCCGAAGACCCCAACCAGTCGGCTTTGCGCAGTATTTCCCTAGGACTGGATGTGCCACAGGTGGCGCCTTCGGAGCAGGCCTTTTCGCGATTGTGCGAATCTGCGCAAGCCTTGGCCCAAGCCATGGATGGCCAAATCACCGATGACAATGGCCAAGTGCTGTCCGAGGCGGCCATTCAAATCATCGATAACGATTTGAAAAATCTTTACCAAGCACTGGCGGCAAGGGACTTGGCAGCAGGCTCCTTGCAGGCGCGGCGCTTGTTCAGCTAGGACTGGCCATGAAAGACCGTGCTGCGCATTTGCGGCAACTGTTGAACCAACATGCCCATCGCTATTACGTCTTAGATGACCCCAGCATTCCGGATGCAGAGTACGACCGGCTTTTCAAAGAGCTTCAAGCCTTAGAGGCCGCACACCCCGAGCTTTTAAGCGCAGATTCACCCACGCAGCGAGTGGGTGGAGCACCCGTAGACGCCTTCACAAGCGTTCGACACCGCGTGCCCATGCTCAGCATCCATACCGAAACCGATATCTCGGACCTTGGCGCACAGGCGTTCGACCAGCGTGTTCGCAAGCAATTGCAACTCAAAGAAAACGATGCGCCTGTGGAATACGTGGCAGAACTGAAATTTGATGGCTTAGCGATCAGCTTGCGCTACGTTGACCATGTGTTGGTGCAAGCCGCCACCCGAGGCGACGGTGAAACCGGCGAGGATGTCACCCACAACATCCGCACCATTGGCCAAATCCCTTTGCGTCTGTCGCCACAAGCGCCTGCTGAACTTGAGGTTCGCGGTGAAGTTTATATGCGGCGTGACGATTTTGAAGCTCTGAATAGTCGCCAACGAGAGCGTATTGCAGCAGGTGCCAAAAACGAAAAAACCTTTGTCAATCCGCGCAATGCCGCAGCAGGTGCCGTGCGGCAACTGGACCCGCAAATCGCGGCCCAACGCCCCTTGCGCTTCTTTGCCTATGCCTTGCATTTTCATCCTCAAGAGACGCAAAGTTTGTCGCCACTGGAAGCCACTTTGTGGGGCTTGCAACACTATGGCACCCAAGCCAAGGTACTGCAATGCCTCAAGGCTTGGGGTTTCGCAGTGGCGCAAGAAACGCAAACAGTGACAGGTGCTCAAGGCTTGGTGCAATTCCATCAACACATTGCAGGCTTGCGCGATCAACTGCCGTTTGACATTGATGGCGTGGTTTACAAGGTCAACCGTATCGACCAACAAGCCCAAATGGGCATGGTGAGCCGCGAACCGCGCTGGGCGGTGGCGCATAAATACCCGGCGCAGGAAGAACTGACCACGGTGCTGGCTATCGATGTGCAGGTTGGGCGTACCGGCAAGCTCACGCCTGTGGCCAAACTGGATCCTGTGTTTGTGGGCGGCGTGACGGTCACCAATGCCACTTTGCACAATGAAGACGAAGCTCGGCGCAAAGACGTGCGTGTGGGCGACACCGTGGTGGTGCGACGAGCCGGTGATGTCATTCCTGAAGTGGTGTCAGTGGTGATGGAAAAACGTTTGCATGAAGCAGCCATCTTCACCATGCCCCAGCTGTGTCCGGTGTGCGCAAGTGCAGCGGTGCGAGAGGAAGGCGAGGCGGATTACCGTTGCACAGGCGGCTTGTTTTGTAGCGCCCAACAAAAGCAAGCTGTTCTGCATTTTGCGCAACGCCGTGCGGTGGAGATCGAGGATTTGGGCGAAAAACTCGTCGATCAACTGGTGGACGCAGGCTTGGTGAAAACCTTGGCCGATGTCTACAAGCTGGGTTTTAGCCATTTGGCAACCCTTGATCGCATGGCAGAAAAATCAGCCAACAACCTGCTTGCAAGTCTTGAGAAATCCAAGTCCACCACCTTGCCGCGTTTTGTCTTTGGGTTGGGCATACGCCATGTGGGTGAGGCCACAGCGAAAGATTTGGCCAGGCATTTTGGCGGCATCGACGCCATCATGGATGCCAGCATTGAGCAATTGCTGCAAGTTCACGATGTGGGTCCTGTGGTGGCGCAAAGCTTACGCACCTTTTTCGACCAAGCGCATAACCGTGAGGTAGTCGAGCAGTTGCGTGCCTGTGGTGTGCATTGGCAAGAGGCAGATCCGCAAGGCAGGCTGGATTTGCCGCTCAGCGGTCATACCTATGTCATCACAGGTACTTTGCCCAATCTGTCGCGTGAACAAGCCCAGGCCCTG
This sequence comes from Betaproteobacteria bacterium, assembly GCA_009927495.1. Classification (GTDB taxonomy): domain Bacteria; phylum Pseudomonadota; class Gammaproteobacteria; order Burkholderiales; family Burkholderiaceae_C; genus Limnohabitans. Next base: position 3,610 of record RFMX01000158.1, on the reverse strand, counting down.
CTGGAAGAAGCCGGTGCCAAAGTGGCAGGCAGCGTCAGCAAAAAAACCACCGCGGTGGTGGCTGGCGAAGCTGCAGGCAGCAAGTTGGAGAAGGCCACGGCCTTGGGCATCCCTGTTTTAGACGAGGCCGGTCTGCTCGCCTTGGTCCAATCGCCCACATGAGCGCCTTGATCGGCATTGACTTGGGTGGCACCAAGACCGAGGTGGCGGTGCTGGGGGGTCAAGGTCAGTTTCTTTTCAGGCAACGCCTAACCACGCCCAGCGACAACTACCAAGCTATCTTGGACACCATCCATGCCTTGGTGGAGCAGGCTTTGGACGCAACGGGTGTGGCTCGCCCCGTAGCCATTGGTTGCGCCATCCCGGGGTGTCTTGACCCAGATACCCACAAGGTACGCGGCGCCAACACCTTGGTGCTTAACGGCCAGTCCTTTCAAGCAGATTTAGAGCAACGTTTGCAATGCCGCGTGCCTGTTCAAAACGATGCCAATTGTTTGGCGGTCAGCGAGGCGGTGGATGGGGCGGGCTTAGGCGCTGCGGTGGTGTTTGCGGCCATCTTGGGCACCGGTTGTGGCGGTGGCATCGCTTTAGGGGGAAAGGCTTGGCAAGGGCGACATGCGATTGCGGGGGAGTGGGGACACAACCCACTGGCGTGGCCAAGCGCCGAGGAGTTGCAAGTGCCACCTTGTTGGTGCGGGCTATCGGGTTGCTTAGAGACTTGGATCAGCGGGACGGGTTTTGCCCGTGACCATGCATTTGCTCATGGCGGCGAGCTTTCAGCTGTGCACATCGTTCAAGCCATGCGCAGCGGCGACAAAGCGGCGTCGCAAAGCTTTCAGAGTTACCTGAGCCGATTGGGCCGTGCGTTGGCGCAGGTCGTCAATTTGCTGGACCCCGACTGCATCGTGTTGGGTGGCGGCATGAGCAATGTGGATGAGATTTACCCTGCCATTCAAGCGCAGATGCTGCCTTACACCTTCAGCAAAACTGTTCGTACCCCCGTCATCAAGGCTTTGCATGGCGATTCTTCCGGTGTGCGGGGCGCGGCTTGGCTTGCCCGCTGACAAACTGTTTAAGCAATCTCCTGTTCAAAAGCGCAAATCGCAGGCTCGGCCTCGCCTCCATGCTTACACAACGTCGGCTCCGGCCGACCTGCGACCCGCGCCTTGAGAAGCTTGCCATGTTCAAGATACTTTGTTGTCCTGTCTCGCGTCTTTGCTAACGCCAAAGCCAGTTTCGTCAATCTAAAGAACTGTCATTACGTTCAGCTGTCATTGCGAGCAAAGCGAAGCAAACAACCATCGCTTTTGAAAAGGTTCGCGTTGCAGGTCGGCCGTAGCCGACGTTGTGTAAGCATGGAGGCGAGGCCGAGCCTGCGGCGCGGACCTTTGAATGGATTAAAGAGATTGCTTCGCTTTGCTCGCAATGACGGGGGAGATCGCTTTGCTTCGCTCGCAATGACGACTTCTCGCAATGACGATTAATTAGGACCGATAACCCCCAGCAACTCGGTTTCCAAATCCAGTTGCTGGCGGTTGTGCTGTAAGGCCGCACCGTCAATCAAAAAAGTATCTTCCACACGCTCGCCCAAGGTGGTGACTTTGGCTAACAGCACATTGATATGGTGATGTGCCAAGACTTGCGCCACGCCATACAGCAAACCCACGCGGTCACTGGCAGAAATGGACAGCAACCAGCGTTGGGCTTTTTCATCGGGTTGCAAACTCACCCGCGGTGCGACGGGGAAACTTTTCACCCGCCTAGACACCCTGCCGCGAGAAGCTTGGGGCAAGGGTGCTGCCGATTCAATAGCGTGTTTCAAATCGTTTTCCACCATCACCGTTAATTCACGGTAATGGATGTCGAGCATCTCGGTCACGACCTGAAAGGTGTCAAGGGCGTAACCATTTCGGGCGGTATGAACCTTGGCATCCAAAATACTAAAACCTGCCTGATCGAAATAACCGCAGATACGCGCAAACAAATCGGTTTGGTCTGGGGTGTAGACCATCACTTGCAAGCCTTCCCCCAAGGATGACAAACGCGCTTTGACGCAAACACCAGGCGCTTTTCCAGCAGCTTTGGCCAGCGCCAAAGGCCGCGACAGTTGGCGGGTGTGCCACGCAATATCGGCGGCATCGTGGCGCATGAAATAGCCCACATCCAAGGTGTCCCATAAATCTTTATGCGACTCAAAGGGCATGGCATACAGGTTGAGGGTTTCCAAAGCTTGGCGCTTGCGGGTTTCAACCACGGCATCGGGATCATGGGTTTGACCGCCCAGCACCGCTGCACTGGCACGGTAGAGGTCTTCCAGCAACTTACCCTTCCATGCATTCCACACTTTTGGACTGGTGCCGCGAATATCGGCCACGGTCAGCAAATACAGCGCTCTTAAGTAGCGCTCATTGCCCACGCGTTTGGCAAATGCGTGGATGACCTCGGGGTCGCTCAAGTCTTCTTTTTGGGCAACGCGGCTCATGGTCAGGTGTTCCCGCACCAAGAAAGCAATCAACTGCATATCGTCTTTTTCTACACCATGCTGGCGGCAAAACACACGCACCTCGTGTTCGCCTAAATCCGAGTGGTCGCCGCCACGGCCCTTGGCGATATCGTGAAACAGCGCGGCCACATACAAAATCCATGGTTGCTCCCAACCTGCGGCCAGTTGCGAGCAAAACGGGTATTCGTGGGCATGTTCGACGATGAAAAAGCGCCTGACATTGCGCAGCACCATCAAGATGTGTTGGTCCACGGTGTAGACATGGAACAAGTCATGCTGCATTTGCCCAACGATACGTCTGAACACCCACAAATACCGCCCCAACACCGAGGTCTGGTTCATCAAGCGCATGGCATGGGTGATGCCTTGCGGGGACTTCAAGATGCGCATGAACATGGCGCGGTTGGCCGGGTCGCGGCGAAACGCCGCATCCATCAAACCTCTGGCGTTGTAAAGGGCCCTGAGCGTTCTTGCCGAAAACCCTTTGATACCTACCGTTTCTTGGTAAAGCAAAAAGGTTTGCAAAATCGCCTCAGGGTGGCGTTGGTAGACATCGTCATCGACCACATCGAGCATGCCCGATTTGTCCACAAAGTGAGCATTAAGCGGACGCGGCGGATGCACCGTGGCTTCCTCGAACAACCACTCCTGCATATTCAGATGCACGATTTGGTTCAGTTGCGTGACCGCCTTGGCCGCCCAGTAATAGTGCTTCATCAACGCTTCGCTGGCACGCCTGGCATGGCGTTGCTCACCCACGGGCGGGGCCAGTCCCAGATCTTGCGACACCGAGGTTTGCAAATCAAACACCAAACGGTCTTCGCGCCTGTGGGCGATGTAGTGCAAACGCCAACGCACCAAGGACAGCACATCCTCGTTGCGCTGCAACTGGCGCATCTCCAAGGGCGTGACCATGTGGTGCTGGGCCAAGGCCTTCCACGATTCCCCTAAACCACTGGCTTTGGCCAACCACAAAAGTATTTGCAGGTCACGCAAACCGCCAGGCGACTCTTTGCAATTGGGCTCCAGCGCATAAGGGGTGTTGGCAAACTTGGTATGGCGTTGCTGCATTTCCAAGGTCTTGCCGGTGAAAAAGGCGCGGGGGTC
>RFMX01000234.1 GCA_009927495.1 Betaproteobacteria bacterium | reverse complement strand
AGGTCGTCCAGCAGTTCGTGGGCGATTTTGGACAGGCGGATTTCGGTGTAACGCATGGCGGCGGCGTTGTCGCCGTCGACCGAGCCGAAGTTACCTTGGCCGTCTACCAGCATGTGGCGCAGTGAAAAGTCTTGCGCCATGCGAACAATGGTGTCGTAGACCGCGCTGTCGCCGTGGGGGTGGTATTTACCAATGACGTCACCCACAATACGGGCAGACTTTTTATAAGGGCGGTTCCAATCGTTGTTCAATTCGTGCATCGCGAACAACACGCGGCGGTGAACAGGCTTCAAGCCGTCACGGGCATCGGGGAGGGCACGGCCGACGATGACGCTCATGGCGTAATCGAGGTAGCTGCGACGCATTTCCTCTTCTAGGCTGGTGGGCAGTGTTTCTTTGGCAAACTGGGTCATGTAGGCAGTCCATTCAGGACAGGGTAAACCGCAGATTTTAGGCTTAACAGTCTGTAATCTAAAGGATTAGAATCTGTGGCACAATATTATTAGAGGGTAATCCCGACCCTGGCGATTTTTATTGACTTGCCCAAAGTTGGCAAACTCTCAAAGGAACATCATGAAAAATTTGAAATCTCTCGTACTTGCTTTATCGCTGGTGGGTTTTGCTGCCGCAACCTCAGCCCACGAAGTTGGTAACTGGTCAAATTCTTCCGGTGAAGTTTGGAAAAACACACCTGGCGAATGCTGGCGTACCGGTTTTTGGACCCCCGCCAATGCTTTGCCTGGCTGTGATGGCGCGATCACCGAGACACCCAAGGCCATGGTCAAACCTGACCCTGTCTACCCCACACCAGAAATCACACCTGCTCCAGCCCCCGTTGCTGCCCCAGCACCTGCCCCAGCTGCGGCCCCAGCACCAGCACCAGCACCAGCTGCAGCAGTCTCTTCCAAGGTCACATACGCCGCTGACGCTTTTTTCGATTTTGATAAATCTGTTATCAAGCCCGAAGGCAAAGCCAAGCTCGACGATTTGGCTGACAAAGTCAAAGCAATCAACCTTGAAGTCATCATCGCCGTCGGCCACACCGATTCCGTAGGTTCAGACGCTTACAACCAAAAATTGTCTTTGCGCCGTTCACAAGCTGTCAAAGCTTATTTGGTGAGCAAGGGCATTGACAAAACCCGCATCTACACCGAAGGCAAAGGTGAGAAGCAGCCTGTGGCTGACAACAAGACCAAAGAAGGACGCGCCAAAAACCGTCGCGTTGAAATCGAAGTGGTCGGTTCACGCAAGAACTGATTTACCCGCGTGATGCGAAACCCCGCCAAGGCGGGGTTTTTTTATGCCTGCGATTTACCCGACAATCTCGCCTATGAATAACACCAACGTAGATCCAGCTGAGCTCGCGAAGTTTTCTGAACTTGCCCACCGCTGGTGGGATGTGAACAGCGAATTTAGGCCTTTGCACCAAATCAACCCTCTGCGCTTGGAGTGGATACAAACCTTGGCTTCGCTCAAGGACAAGCAAGTGCTTGACGTGGGTTGCGGCGGCGGCATTTTGTCGGATGCGATGGCTCGTGCTGGCGCTCACGTCACGGGCATCGACTTGGCGACCAAGTCCCTCAAGGTGGCGCAACTGCATGCCTTTGAAACACAGACACCGAACGTGGCGTATCGAGAGGTCAGCGCTGAAGCATTGGCTGCCGAAAAGCCAGCCAGTTTCGATGTGGTGACTTGCATGGAAATGCTCGAGCATGTGCCCGACCCTGCCTCTGTGGTGCGAGCCTGCGCCACCTTGGTCAAGCCTGGTGGGTGGGTGTTCTTCTCCACCTTGAACCGCAATCCGCAATCCTTTTTATTTGCGATTGTGGGTGCTGAGTATGTCTTGAACTTGCTGCCCAAGGGCACCCATGAGTACGCGAAATTCATCCGTCCCAGCGAATTGGCAGGGTTTTGCAGGGAGGCAGGTTTGCAAGCGCAGGCCTCACGTGGTTTGCAATACAACCCACTCACACGCCGCTATTGGTTGGATGGCAACACCCGCGTGAACTACATGCTGGCCACCCAACGCGAGGCTTGAGATGCGATTGCCACAAGCTGTGTTGTTTGATTTGGATGGCACCTTGATTGACAGTGCCCCTGACTTGGGTGCGGCTGCCGACAAAATGCGTACCGACAGAGGATTGGCCTCGCTTGACTTTGCGCTGTATCGACCCATGGCGGGCTCGGGTGCTCGCGGCATGCTGCAAATCGCCTTTGATATGGATACAGAGCATCCCGACTACGAAGACTTCAAGGAAGAATTTTTAAGCAATTACGAACAAGCCATGACGGTGCGTTCGGTGATTTTTGACGGCGTGCACGATTTGCTGGCGCATCTTCAAGCGAAGGGCATGCTTTGGGGTGTGGTCACCAACAAGCACCAGCGTTTTACCTTACCGCTCACCGCCCAGCTGCCCCTGTTTGCCACAGCCAAAGCCATTGTGAGTGGCGACACCACGCCGCATGCCAAACCGCATCCCGAACCTTTGTTTGAAGCTGCGAGGCGTATGCAACTGCCGCCTGAGCATTGCTGGTATGTGGGGGACGACGAGCGTGACATCGTGGCAGGTAAAGCCGCGGGTATGACCACGGTGGCGGCTCACTATGGGTATTTGGGTAGCCAAGCCGAGGTGTTGCGCTGGGGGGCTGACCACATCATCCATTCGCCACTGGCTTTGGCAGAGTTGCTGGCACAGGCGTAGAATCCACGCCTCTT
>RFMX01000046.1 GCA_009927495.1 Betaproteobacteria bacterium | reverse complement strand
TTACCTGCCGGTGCTGAGTAAGCGCGAGCTGATGGGGGTGGTGAGCTTTTACGATGTGGCCAAAGCCGTGGTGGACAGCCAAAACTTCGAGAACCAAATGCTCAAAGCGTATATCCGGGACTGGCCCTTAGAAGAAGAGGGCGCCAAGGCAAATCAGTAAATCGCATCATGGTCACCTACATTCAGCGGGATGATTTGCTGGTCCTGAATCAGCAATTCCAGCGTGATGCGATAAGACAGGTTGATGGACACCGAATGCACACCTTGAAGTCGCCCCGATAAAGCATGCAATCGAAGCGAAGGGTGGTGCGGGTTCATTTCCAGCAAAGCCAGGGTTTTGGCGTATTGGTTTTTCAGTTCGGGGTGGCGTTTTAAAAAACGCAGAGCTCGACGCGTGTAATCGTCGGTGAAGACCAATTGGCAGGGCATACAACTGTCAGTGACCGACTTTGGGGTCTTGTGCTGTGAGCATGGCTTCCAAGCGTTGCATGTGTGCGTCGGCGCTTTCTTGGATGGCTCGCCCCGCCGCCATATCAGCTCGGCTTTGCATCAAGGCTGTTTCGAGTTCGCACTCGCGCAGGTAGTGGTATTGCGCCATTTCCATCACCACAAAACGCTGAGTGCCACGCACAGAAATGGTGGCTTCGGTTTGATCGGTCAGCGCTTCTTCGATGGCAGCGATGCCACGCACTTTCAGGTCGTTGGCAGTGAGTTGGCTCATGCGGGCTCCTTTAATAGTGCGATTTTAAGTGTTATTGATAATGTGATCAATAGCTTTGTCAATGAGCATGACGCGTGAAGCCAACATCCGATGTCGCTCAGGGATAATCCAAGGCATGAGCGGCAACACATTAGGCACCCTTTTCGCAGTCACCAACTTTGGTGAATCCCACGGCCCGGCCATTGGCTGCGTGATTGACGGCTGCCCACCGGGCATGGCCTTGAGCGAGGCCGACATCCAGCACGACCTGGACCGCCGCCGCCCTGGCACCAGCCGCCATGTGACGCAACGCCAAGAGCCCGACCAAGTGCACATTTTGAGTGGCGTTTACCAAGGCGTGACCACCGGCACCCCGATTGCCTTGCTGATACACAACACCGACCAGCGCAGCAAAGACTACAGCGACATCTTGCAAACCTTCCGCCCCGGCCACGCCGACTACACCTACACCCAA
>RFMX01000178.1 GCA_009927495.1 Betaproteobacteria bacterium | reverse complement strand
AAATAGGTCAGCAAATTACGCGTGCCTGTGCGTATGTCTATGCTGGCTGTCATCCCAGGTTTGATTTCCATCGATGTGACCTTGGAATTTTCTTGGTCTTTGGCGATACCGATAGTGACCTTGTAATAGACACTGGGTTGACCCGAAGGTGTGTTGATCAATGATCCCTGCGCATTCGAGTCTGAAAGTGTGTCGGGACTGATGTCGATCAATTCGCCTTTCAAGTTTCCATAAATGCTGTAGTCGTATGCGTCCAGCGTGATGAAAACCATTTGCCCTTTAACCAACTGACCAATGTCAGAGGGCAGCACTTTGGCCTCCAGCAGCAAAGCGTCACCCACAGGCGCAATTTGCATGAGTTCGTCGCCGGGCCGCAGTACGCCACCTAATGTGTGAATTTTCAAGGTCTTCACAACGCCATCCATGGGCGCCATGATGTCTGTGTGTGACAACAAGTTTTCAGCGCCGTTGAGTTTTTGGTTCTGGCTGGACAACTCATCCTCAATACGTGTCAATTCGGTGCGCGTGTCTTGTAAATATTTGTTTTTTGTACCGGCTATACGCCCTTCAATTTCAGATACTTGGCGTTTGGCACGCAAGACATCAAGTTCGCTGATATCGCCATTTTTAAATAAGTTATCGTTCATGCGCTTTTCCTGCAGAGCCATCGCTAAAGCATCTTGCAGGGTACGCAACTCTTCATCCAGCGAGCGCTTTCGCTGCATGTAAAGACCTTGCTGGGCAGACACAAACTCTGGATAGCGCTTGAACTCGGTGCCGAACTGCGGCGTTTCAAAATGTACTTCGGCTTTGGCGCGTAACAAAGCAGCCCTGAGTGACATTGTTCGAGAGCGAGTCTCTTCGAGATTGGCTTGAACCCGTTCTTTTTCCAGCACAGCCAGTAGTTGACCACTGGTGACGGTGTCACCTTCTTGAACCGTGAGTTCTTTCAAAACACCACCATCGGCGGTTTGAACCAATTGGGTTCTGGCGCTCAAAATGACCTGCCCTGTGGTGTGAACAGTTTGGTCAATTTCAAAATAACCTGCCCAAGCGATAAATGCCGCCAAGCATGCGGACAGCAGCAGAATCAACCGACCGCTTTTTCTGTCCTCGTTAGGTAGTCGTCGCTCATGCGGATTTAGCTTGTTGGCGTATGGGTGTGACTGGGTTGGGATTTTGCAAACGCTCTAACACTTTGTCTTTGGGTCCATCCAACACAATTTCATGGTTGGCAACCACGATCAATCTGTCCACCAGTGCAAGGAGCTCGTGTTTGTGAGTGGTCATGACCAAGGTGTCTGTCGGCCTTAAGGTTTCAGAAAGAGCTTGAATAATCTGTTGTTCAGTTTGCCTGTCCATCGATGAGGTGGGTTCATCGAGCAGCCAAATTTTGGGTTTTCTCAAAAAGACACGGGTGAGATTGACCAGTTGACGTTGTCCTGCTGACAAGCCCATACCACCCTCGGAAATAGGCAATTGCAAGCCTTTAGGGTGGTTTTTAATGACCAACTGGAGCAAGCCGGTTTTCTCTGCGGCTGCCAGTAATTGATCGTCGCCGGGATCGAGCAGTCCCAAAATAAGGTTCTCTCGTAAGGTGCCTGCAAACAAACGACCCTCTTGCGCCAAGAAGCCCATGTTTTCCGCCAGCAAGGGCTTGCTCAGTTGGGTGATGTCCATGTTGTCAAGCAAAACCCGGCCCTCTTGTGGCTTGTACATGCCGGACAACAAGCGAAGCAAGGTGGTTTTGCCCGAACCAATCGGTCCAATGATGCCAATTTTTTCACCCGCTTGGATTTGCAGTTTATTGACTTGCAATGCTTTTTGTGAACTGTCGCGGTAGCTGGAGCTGACTTTCTCTAAGGCGTAATTGCCATGAATGGTTTGAGGCGTGAGAGGGTGTTCCTGTCCATGATGGTCGTCTTCCAATTTCCAAATGCGGTCCAAACCTTGTAGGGCTGCTTTCACATGTCCCCACTGCAAAAGCAGTGCAGGCAACATGCTGACAGGGGTCAAAATGCGGCCAGCCAAGATGGAGCAAGCAATCAAGCCGCCTTGGGTGGTCATGCCGGCAGACACCAGCAAAGCGCCTAAAGCCACGATCAGCACATAGGCAACTTGTTGCAGTGTGGCGGTGGTGTGTTGGTTTCTTTCGGTGATGTGCCGCAAACGCATTTCGTGGTTGCGGGATTCATCAGCGGCACCCATCCAGCGACTCAGCATTCGCCAACCACCCTGGCCCGACTTGATGGTCTCTGCGCCTTCGATGGTCTCTACCAAAATACCGGTTTTAAAGTTGCTTAAGTGTGTGGCGCTGCTGGCCAACTTTTCGATGCGTTTGCGGTGCCAGATTCCGCTGAAAAGAGCCACCAAAAAGAACATCACAGGAATGGCTACCAAATAGGGATGACCTATCAATGCAATCAGCACTAAAAAAATGATCACAAACGGCGCATCCACCATCGCATGGGTAGTGGCTGTGGTTAGAAAGCTGCGAACCGTTTGGTAGGCATTCATTTGGGCGGCCAAACTGCCCACACTGGAAGGTAATTGGTCTAAGCGAATAGACAACAAGCGCATGAAGATTTTGCGAGACAGACGCTGGTCAACCGAGTCAATCAACACATCGTAAAGCGAAGACCTGGCGTGCTTCATCAAGTACTCAACAACCAGCGCCATCAGCACGCCCAATGTCAGCACCGTCAAGGTTTGCATGGCATTGGTAGGGATGACGCGGTTATAGATTTGCATGCTGTAGAGCGAGGTTCCCAACACCAAAATATTGATGGCCGTGGTTGCCAACATGATTTCAAACAAGCGCGTAGGGTGAGAGAACAACTGTTGTTTGATGAGGCTGTAGACGGGACTTGTGGACGAGTCAAACGGCTTTAACAAAGACAGCTTGACCAACTGGCTGTTCTTTTGGGTGGGCATGTCGTTGATCGATTCGACAAATTTTTGTTGATCCTCAAGCCACGTCTCAATGATCCACTTTTGATGCGCGTTTTGCCCGCGAACCACAAACCAACCCACCAAAGGGTTATGCGCCAACAAGGGCATATTGGCAGGATCGGGTTTGCGATGCCAGCGTGGTTGCGGCACCATCAAGAGACCCGACAGGGTGTTGATAGCTTGCTTCACGTTTTTTGGTTTGCGTTGCTTGACATCAGCAACGGCTTGCAACAAGGCTGAGCGATCAATGGGGTTTTGCTGCAATTGCGCAATACGAACCAGGCAGGCGGGCAGTGATTGCATCATGCTCATGGTTTTGAATGAATCTGTGAATAGTTGTCGCTGGTCAAAATATGCAGATGCCAGCTGGTTTGCAATTCGCCGCCTCGCAGCTCAGCCAATTGAATCTCATTTTGGGCCACATCTTTGGCCACGGTCATCAAATCAAGCCAAGTCTTGCGCCCGGCATTGAACTGTCGCTCAAAGGACTCCAGCACCGATTGGGAGGCTGATAAAGCACCTTGAATCGCTTGCGTTCTTTGCTTGATCGATCGTAATGCGCTCACATCATTCATCACCAATTCGCGTAGAAACCGCTGTTGCGATTGAATTTCGGATTCGCTGGTATCTTCTTGCGCTTTGGCAGCATCTATTTGGGTAAAGCTAGACAAGCCAGGGCCAAATTTGCTATTTACACCAATGAAAATGCGTGTGTGTGCGGTGGTATCTGTTGAAAAATAGTTACCAAATTGGCGTTCTGCCCTTACATAAACATCGGGTTTCAAGGCGGCTGCTTTTTCTTGAACACTGGCGCGAGAAATCTGTGCCTGCGCCTTGGCTTTTTGCAGCTCAGGCGACTGCATTTGTGCATTGGCTAACAATGATTCAAGGAGTTGGGTGTGTTGTATCGGGCCTGTCATATCGGCCTTGAGTTGAACTGCACTCAAGGTGGTGCCTGTCAATTCAATCAACTTCTGTATAGCCAGTTCCGATTGCAGCTTGGCTGAAAACAGTTCTCCAAAGGTTGCATCCAATCGGCCTTGAACGAGTGTGAGGTCACTTTGGGGAGAAGCCCCTTGGGCAATGCGGTTCTTGGCTTGCTGCAAAAGTTTTTGGTGGATAGCCAAACTTTTTTCGATGGACTGTGTTTTCAATTCAGCACTGCTCCAATCGGAATAGGCTTGAACGACCTTCAGCGCAATTTGTTGGCGTGTTTCACGCACGCTGGCTTGGCTCAGTTGCAAGTTGGCCTTGGCTTTGTCTAATTGGGCAGTGAATTGACCGCCGGTGAAGATGGGTTGGGTGATACGAACGGTAGCGATTCCATCACTGCCGATGTAACTGGGATCGGCGCTGTCTTTTTTGACGCTTTCGTAACTGAGTTGTGGGGTTGGGTATCTTTGGTATTCGGCCGTTTCAATGCCGCTTTGCGCTGCCTTTTGATTGGACAGCTGGGCACGTACTGATGGGTGTGAGTCGATGGACAATTGGATCAATTGCCCTAAGTTCAAGCTTTGTGAGGCAGCCCAGCCATGAAGGAAGCTGATTAAAATACCAATGGTAATTCGAGGCCACAACATGCTTGGTTTGACAATAAAATTTGAAAAATTGATTGATTTGGAAATAAATCGTTAAATTACAAGATATTGTGAGTTTTTTTGAATGCATAGCTTTAAAAAATAGCTTATATAAAGGCACTTTCTTCCTTCATCTCATTTAAGCGTTGCGAAACAACCTCGAATTCACTAATTGGTGATTTATTTTGCTGATTTAGAAATATTGCTCGGCTTTTGTAACGAACTAATAATAACTTTAAATCAAAAAAATATGAATACTATTATATTTAATTCATTTCGCTATTTTGCGAGTAGTTATCAAGTAAAGAGATTTTTTCTAATTAAATCAATAACTTCAACAAAAAACTTAATTTATATTTATTCTTTGCTAAGATGCCGGCCAAGGAGCATGTATGGCTAATCAATCCGATACTTTAGAAAGCGTTGTCATTGGAGACGGCGTGGTTGTCAAGGGTGCGTTTACTGTCCCATCTAAAGCCGTGATAAACGGCGTTATAGAGGGTGACTTGACGGCAGAAGAGGTCTTGATTGGCCCTACAGGTCGAATCACCGGACGTGTTTCGGCCAAGGTGATTGATGTTCGCGGCCAACTCCACAACACCATCGTCAGTGAGAAAAGTCTGATTGTTCGCACGACCGGTAAAATCGTCGGCAAGATTCATTATTCTGAAATCGAGATTGAAAAGGGTGGCGAAATTGAAGGCGCTCTCAGCCAAGGGGCTGAACCAACCGCACCGCCTGTATCTGCTCCTATCCCTGCCAAGCCCTGAGTTTCTTTAGTTTATTAACTCTAGTTTTATGCGTTTGACGCTCGGTCCATATTTATCTCAATTACGAACCTTGCCTGGCTTGATTCGTCATCTCTGGGTGCGCGACTACCAAGATGTCAAACTCATCATTGAGCAAAGCGGGGATTTGCGTTATTTCAATATTCCAGCGCGTTTCCAGCGGGTTTTCGCCCGCAGTGCCATTGTCGTGGGCTCGTTTGTGGTTACCAGTTTGCTGGTCTTATCTGTCGTTTCCTTATCGCTTGGCATCAGTCGCGCTCGTTTAGAGCGTTCGCATGAAGAAGTCTTCAAGGCATTGATCAGCAGCACTGCTGATTCCACCGATACTGAAAACCAACATGGCTTGACTGAAGAGCAAATGCTGACTTTGGCCCAAACCATTCGTGACCGAGATATGAGCATACGCCGCTTTGTTGAATCCTCTATGGTCGCTGTGTCAGAGGAAAACGATTCACTGAAGTCGCAGCTGGAAACCTCTGGCCTGACAGAAAAAATCATCAAAATTATTCAACAAAATTCTGCCAACGGCGGCTTTACTTTGGATGGTGATTTACAGTCAAACCCCTTGTTGCGTGGCAAAGTCGCCGACGAGTTGTCCACCAACCGGTCTTTGCGTGAAGTGCTTTACGCTTTGCCAAACCGTATGCCGGTGACCAATTCCAGCTTCTCGTCTGATTTTGGTATCCGTAAGCACCCCTTGACGGGTAAGTCCCATTTCCATACTGGGATAGACATCATGAGCGAAACTGGAGACGATAAAGTCTTTGCTGTCAAACCTGGCGTTGTAGTTATGTCAGAATTCCACCCCCAGTATGGCAACACCGTTGTCCTTCGTCACTCCAATGGGGTGGAGTCGCTTTATGCACACATGGCTCAGCTGTTGGTTAAAGTGGGCGATAAAGTGACAACAGACAATGTCTTGGGCTATATTGGTAACACTGGATTTTCTACCGGCAAGCATCTGCATTTTGAGATATTGGTGGGAGGGTATCCTGTTAACCCTCAAAAAGTGATCCGCACAGCCCAATATGTTCAGCAAATCCAAAACAAACAACCCTAATCCCGCTGTCCAGAGCCTCCCAGTTGCTCCCGCGCCTGTTGCTCCTGTACAGTTAACAGATTCCAGTGATTCGCTTGCGCAAGCTCAACCTCAGAGAAATAACATGATGGACATCATTTCTTCCAACGCTTCTAAGCCCTCCATTTTGAGTGAAGGGTTTTCCTTTCGTGGCGAAATTTCCGCCAAAGGCGCCATTCATGTTGAGGGTTCTCTTAACGGCCAAGTTCAAGTTGACGAACTGACCATCGGCTCACGCGGCCAAGTTGAGGGTGTGGTGACTTGCTCAAGCCTGCATATCAAGGGTAAGTTTTCTGGCACAGCCACCTGTAGCGAGTTGATTGTGACTTCTTCTGCTTCAGTCGATGGCCATGTGGTTTATCAAACTTTGTCAGTACAAAAAGGCGCCTCCATCAAGGGCGAGTTGCTGCTGGTAAAGTAAAGCCTTTTGCTGACCCGCTTAAGGTTTGGAATGTCGGATGTTTCTCAAATAGATGGAAATGCGGTACGTTTGTGCCGCGAAGCCCAAGGATGGGCAATCAACGACCTTGCTGCCAGAGCATGCTTATCTGTCAAGCAAGTGCGTCAAATTGAAGAAGGCGGCTTGAGCTCTTTTTACAGCGAAAGTGTCAAACTCACTGCTGCTAGAAAAATTGCTGGACTTTTGCAACTGAGCGAAGCCCAATTGTTTGGGCAAGCACCTTCCGTCCCCCCTCAGGTTGAGGAAGAGTCGCTTTTGTTTTCAGCGCAAACTACCCCAACCAGCGTAGTAACTTCAATCCATACCGTTGCACCTTCGCCTGTCATAGCACAAACCGAGTCTTCAGGTGTGCACCTGATACGTAGCGAGGCTCTGCACGTCTTGGCGCAACCTCCCGAGATCGACTGGTCGACGCCCGCATCATCGACACAAGCCGCCAACCAACCGGAAGATTCAGAGAAAGTAAACGCCACCACTTCAGCTCAGGCCGCTTCAGCTTCAGCCAAAGAGGAAACTACCCCCTCAGGGAATTACTTTCTGAAGATTTTGGTTTTGTTTTTGGTGGCAATTGCTGTGGCTGCCTTGATGCGGCCCAAACCTGTCGAGCCCACCTCCGCCACGCCAGAGTCTTCAGCGGGTCAAAGCATGACACCACCGGTGGTGCCTGCTATGCAGGAGTCTGTGGTACCTGAAGCTGGGGCTGGATCCGCAGCTGGGGCTGCTTCTGGCCAAGCGGATGTCAAGCCCGCAGCTGCATCAGAATTAAGCCCTGCCAATACACCTACAAGTAGTGCACCTGCAAGCAGTGCGACTGATCCTGCGGTGACGCCAGCAAAAACCCCTTCAGAGCGTTAATTCTCTGCGCCCATGGCAAGGGCTGCTTCGCGGGAGGCTTGGGCCTCGTGTGCTGGTGCAGCTTGCAGTGGCCAGCCGGCCAAATGCGAAGTGGCTAAGTCTTCCAAAGCTTGAATCCACAAGGGGCTGTCATTCAGGCAAGGGATGTAGCTATAAGCTTCTCCACCCTCTTCAAAAAACGCCTCTTTGACTTCCATGGCAATTTCTTCCAAGGTTTCCAAGCAGTCGCTGACAAAGCCAGGGCAAACAATGTCCATCGACTTCAATCCAGTCCGAGCCAACTCCCGCACCGTAGGTTCGGTGTAAGGCTCTAGCCATTTGGCTTTGCCAAACCGAGATTGAAAGCAAACCCTGTATTGATCTTTGGATAAACCCAAAGCTTGTGCTAACAAACGTGCGGTTTTGTGGCATTCGCAGTGATAGGGGTCACCCAATTTCAAGGTGCGAGCAGGTACGCCGTGAAAACTCATTACCAGCAGTTCGTTGCGACCGTGAGCTTGCCAGTGGCGCTGAATGCCGTCAGCCAGTGCCGCGATATAGCCGGGGTGGGCGTGGTAGTTGTTGACAAAGCGCAGCTCAGGTACGCGCCGAGTGCGCAAGGCCCATGTGTAAACAGCATCGAACACACTCGCGGTCGTGGTGGCCGAATACTGCGGGTAGGCGGGAATCACCAGCACGCGGTCTACGCCTTCTTGTTTGAGTTCATCCAGCACCTTTGCAACAGCAGGGGAGCCATAGCGCATCATCAACCGGACCTGAACCCACGGGTGCTCCACTTTTGGTGCAAGGCATCGGCTTGGCGTTGCGACCACACTTTCAAAGGCGAGCCTTCCTCGGTCCAGATGCTGGCGTACTTCAGCGCGGACTTTGCTGGGCGCACCCGCAAAATGATGCCGTGCAAGATGAGCAGCCACAAAAAGCGGGGGATTTCCACCACCCTAGGGTCGCTTAAAAACTCAGCCAAATAACGGCGCAAGGCAGCCGCGGTGGGCGCATCAGGGGTGCCGAGGTTGCAGTAGACGATGGCGGTACGGGAGGCTTGCCCATGGGAGTAAGCAGGCTCTTGGGCAAAACGGGGTTCTATAGACATGGGGGTATTTTCACCTATTGCGGCAAGGCGTCAGCCGCGGTGAAGCCACTGCGTACTGCAGCTTCCAACGTGGCCGGGTAGGGCCCCGCCACGTAATCACCACAAGCCCAGATACCGGCGCACACCTGCACAGGGGGACGCACCAGCGTAGGCGTGCAAGCGAAGGTAGCGCGTTTTTCCACCACGGTGGTCAACAGGCTGGCATCTTGAATCTCCAGTTGATCGCGAATTTGCCCCATGACTTGCTGGGTGATGGTGTCTCGCTCATCCGTGCTGGCGCTGACCACCAAAGCCAACACCCCTTGCCATGCAGGATCGTCACTGAGACTGCCCTTGTCAAACGCAAATTGCGCGGGGGCTTGGGGGTGGCTGTGCAAAGCCACGATAGGCTTGCGCCACGACAGCTGCTTGGCAGTGCGCACATACACGGTAGCAATGGCTGTGTGGGTCAAACTGGCGGCCTGGGTAGACCAAACAGGCGCTAGTCTATGCGTCAACTTGGCCGCTTCCCAAGGCGAGCAAGCCAGCACCACAGGGTGCTGCAGCCAAGGGCCTAAGTCTTCGATGCGATGGTGCGTTTCCACGAGGGCTCCGTGTGCAGTCAACCACGCATTGGCAGCGTCTGGCATCAGGCTACCCAAATCCACCTTGGGCAGCAACATATCGCTGCTGCCCTTGCCCGACCACAGCGCATCTTTCAGCACAGTCAAAAAAATTTGGCCACTGGCGTGTTCAGCTGGCAGGTTCAAAGCAGAAACGCAAAGGGGCTCTATCAGTTCTTGCATAACCTTTGGCGTCAGACCTTGGCACAGTTGCGCCGCAGTCATACTCGCATCGCATACAAAGCCTTGGGTTTGCCATCCGGTGGCTTGGCGCAGCAAACTGAGTTTGTCCGACCACGACCAGCCACGGGCCGAGCAGACACCTACCAACAGGTTGAGCGGTGCGGGTAAGGCGGGCAGGGACAGGCCCTGACCATCCACGCGTTTTAAATTCAAGGGCAAGCGCAACAAAGTGGCTTCGGTATCGACCCCCACCGTTTGTAAAAGCTGCAAAGTGTCTCGGTAAGCGCCGATCAAAATATGCTGGCCGTTGTCCAAGGCCAAGCCTTCATGAACAACCCTTCTGGCGCGACCGCCAAGGTGCGGCGCAGCTTCGAGCAGGCGTACCGCAAAGCCTTTTTGGGTGGCGCGAACCGCCGCAGCCAAGCCGGCCCAGCCGCCACCAATGATGGTCACGGCCCTCAAAAACGCCCCAAGGCCTGCATTTTCCAAGCCAGCCAAAACTTGCGTAAAGGCGTGAGCGCCACGCGTTGGCGCAGCACGGGAAAGCCCGAGGCTTGGATTTCCACCAGCAAGGTTCGGTAAATGCTGGCCATCATCAGGCCTGGTTTTTGGCTGCGCCAATCTTCTTTGGGTAATGCAGCCAAGGCTTGGGTATAAAGAGCTTGAGTCCGCTCGTACTGGAAAGCCATCAGGGCTTGGAAAGCAGGGCTGTCGCGTCTTTCCAAAATGTCTTTGGCGCTGACATTGAACTGCTGCAACTCATTCACCGGCAGGTAAATGCGGCCACGCAAAGCGTCTTCGCCAACGTCGCGGATGATGTTGGTGAGTTGAAACGCCAACCCCAATTGATGCGCATAGTGGGTGGTTTGTGCTTGGCTTTGCCCAAAAATACGGGCTGCCACTTCGCCCACCACACCCGCCACCAAATGGCAGTAGCATTGCAGGCCGGCAAAGTCGAGGTAGCGGGTTTGGTTCAAATCCATTTGGCAACCTGCAATCACATCTTGCAGGTGTTGGGCAGTGATCCCAAAGTCAGCAGCCAAGGGCATCAAGGCTTTCATCACCGGATGCTGTGGGTTGCCTGCAAAACTGTTGTTCACCTCGGTTTGCCACCAATGCAGTTTGTGGGCGGCGACCGTTAGGTCTTGCACCTCGTCCACCACATCGTCAACCTCTCTGCAAAACGCATAAAAAGCGGTGATGGCAGCACGCCTGTGCGGCGGGAGGAACAAAAAAGCGTAATAAAAACTGCTGCCTGAGGCGGCGGCTTTTTCTTGAACATAGTCTTGCGGCGTCATGGCGGCGATTGTGGCATCCAGCCTCGATGGCCGAAGAAGCTAGGGTTGTTCACATCCCAAGGGCTCGCCAGGCCACATTCAGCCAGTCCAGGCCCTTGAGCACAGGGCGGTGCTGGAAGGCGTCTACACCTTCAAGCTTGTCCAAAACGCGCAAACCTCCTTGCACTACCAAACGCAACTCCCAACCGCCTCGCCCAGGCAGGGTGTGTACCAGCGGGCTGCCTTGGCGCATTAAGGCGCGGGCAAAAGCGGTTTCGTCGGACACTGTTGCGTTGTCTGGCAGGTAATGCCTGCCGCGTGGCATATCGACGCTCAGGTCTTGCCAAAAGTTGATCAGTTGCAAGGCAGAACAAATCGCGTCGCTTTGCGCCAATGAAACCTTGTCGTTCACGCCATACAAATGCAGCAACAGCCTGCCTATAGGGTTGGCAGAGCGGCGGCAGTAGTCCAGCAATTCTTCACGCGAGGCATAGCGCCGCTTGGCCTGGGTGTAGTTGACGTCTTGCGTAAACGCATCGAGCAGGTCGAGCAAGGGTTGCAAGGGAATGGCGTGTTGGCGTATTTGTGCCGCCAATGGCGTGAAAACCTGCGGCCATTGGGCGCTGACGTAACCAGAGGTGGTGCAGGCCAGCAGGTCTGCTTGCATGGCTGACAGGCCTGCCAAGCGGCTGTGGGCATGTGCATCCCCTTCATCGGCCATGTCGTCGGCTGTTCGGGCAAAGTGGTAGATCGCCACCACCGCTGGGCGCAGGTGGGCGGGGCAAAGCCAAGAGGCGACGGGAAAATTTTCGTAATGGTCTACGGATGACATGGTTTTTCAATTGTCGCTTGACACATTGAGGCTGTAGAATTCGATTACTAACCGGTCAGTCATTAATATTTTCCTAAAGAAAGCCCCGTCATGCCGCATTTGTCCCGATTTTTCTTGCTTGCCGCCATGATGGGGCTAGTGGCTTGCTCGCCGCCACCTGCCACCCAAGAGCCCGTGCGCTCGGTCAAGGTCATCCAAGTGGGTGAAACTGCCTTGGGCAACGCCACAGAGTACGCTGGCGAGGTCAAAGCACGAATCGAGTCGCGCTTGGGTTTTCGCGTAGGCGGTAAATTGGTGGCCAGGCATGTGGAATTGGGCCAGCGCGTCAAGGCGGGTCAGTTGCTGGCAGAAATAGATGCCCAAGATTACCGCTTAAGCGTAGATACCGCTCGCGCACAAATCAACGCAGCCGTTACCAACCGCGATTTGGCTGCAGCCGATTACAAGCGATACAAAGAGCTGCGTGACAAGGAGTTCATCAGCGGCGCCGAGTTAGAGCGACGCGAAACCACCCTGAAAGCCGCCCAAGCCCAAGTCGACCAAGCGCAGGCGCAGTTGTCCGCCCAAACCAACCAAGTGGGCTACAGCAAGTTGCTGGCCGACAAGGCCGGTGTGGTCACTGGCATCGAAGCCGAAGCAGGGCAGGTGGTGAGTGCGGGCATGCCCGTGCTGCGCTTGGCCCAAGACGGTCCACGGGATGTGCTGTTTGCAGTCCCCGAAGACAAAGTGACCAGCCTGCAGCGAGGCCAACATGTGCAAGTGAAGTTGTGGGGCAGTGAAGAACAGCACAAAGCTTCGGTGTACGAAATTGCCGCCAGTGCAGATCCTGTCACCCGCACTTTCAGTGTTCGCGTGGCTTTGATGGGACCGGTCACCGCCCCGTTGGGCAGCACTGCGACGGTCAGCATGGAGTCCAACACAGGCTCCAACGTCCAAAAAATCAAACTCCCCACCAGCGCCCTGCGACAAGAGGGTGGCAAGACCATGGTCTGGGTATTGGACATGGCCACGATGACGGTGAAGTCCCAAGAAATTCAAGTCACCACGGCTGACGGGAATGAAGCGGTGGTGAACAGTGGCTTGCAAGCGGGTCAGCAAGTGGTGGTGGCGGGTGTGCACGTGCTGTCGCCAGGGCAAAAAGTCACCCTGTTTCAGCCTGTTGGCACCAAGCCATGAGCGGGCCGTTCGAAACCAAAAAGGGATTTAACCTGTCCCTGTGGGCGCTTATGCACCCAGCCCTGACCCGCTACTTGATGGTGGTGCTGATGGTCTTGGGCGTGACGGCTTATTTCCAGTTAGGGCAAGACGAAGACCCGCCATTCACCTTCCGAGCCATGGTGATTCGCACCTATTGGCCAGGTGCCACCGCCCAACAAGTGGCGGAACAAATCACCGACAAGCTAGAGCGCACCCTGCAAGAGGCGCCTTTTGCCGACAAGATTCGCAGCTACTCCAAGCCGGGTGAATCGCAAATCATTTTTCAAATCAAAGACTCCTCTAAAGCCGCTGATGTCGCCAACGTTTGGTACACGGTACGCAAAAAAGTCAGCGACATGCGACAGACCTTGCCACAAGGCGTGGTCGGGCCATTCTTCAACGATGATTTTGGCGATGTCTATGGCGTGATTTATGCCATCGAGGCCGAGGGTTTTTCCATGGCCGAAATCCGTGACATCGCCGACGACGTGCGTCAGCAGTTGCTTCGCGTGACCGATGTTTACAAAGTCGAGCTGTTTGGTACCCAAGACGAAAAAATCTATATTGAAATTCCGCAAAAGCGCTTGGCCCAACTGGGCTTGGACTTGAACGCGGTGCTGGCGCAACTCGGGCAGCAAAACGCGGTGGAAAGTGCTGGCACCATGCAAACGCCTTTGGACATGGTGCAAATCCGTGTTCAAGGGCAGTTCCAAGCGATTGAGCAGTTGCAAGCCATGCCTATCCGAGGCGCCACCGGCCAGCAAATCAAGTTGGGCGATATCGCCCAGATTCAGCGCGGCTATGTGGACCCAGCCTTGGTGAAGGTCCGCTTTCAAGGCAAGCAAGTGGTGGCGTTGGGTGTTTCTATGGCCAAAGGTGGCGACATCATTGCCTTGGGCAAAGCCTTGCGTGTATCCACAGCCAATATCCAATCCAACTTACCGCATGGCGTGACATTGGTGCAGTTGCAAGACCAACCCAAAGCGGTCGAACGCTCCATCAGTGAGTTCGTCAGTGTGTTGATCGAGGCGGTGGTGATTGTGTTGTTGGTCAGCTTTGTGTCTTTGGGTTGGCACAAGGGTGGACGCTTTGGTTGGTACATCGATATGCGCCCCGGTTTGGTGGTGGGCATCACCATCCCCTTGGTGCTGGCCATGACTTTTTTGGCGATGTATTACCTTGGCATTGGTTTGCACAAGATATCGCTGGGCTCGCTCATCATCGCTTTGGGCTTGTTGGTGGACGACGCCATCATTGCGGTGGAGATGATGGTGCGCAAAATGGAGGAGGGCTTTGACAAAGTTCGCGCCGCTACCTTTGCCTACGAGGTGACAGCCATGCCCATGCTGACTGGCACCCTCATCACCGCGGCTGGATTCTTGCCGATTGGTTTGGCCAAATCGGTCACGGGTGAGTACACCTTTGCCATTTTTGCGGTCACCGTCATCGCCTTGTTACTGAGTTGGTGGGTATCGGTGTTTTTTGTGCCTTATTTGGGAACCTTCATTCTCAAGGTCAAGCCGCATACAGCAGGTGGTGCGCCCCAAGAACTGTTTGACTCAGCTTTCTACAACACCTTTCGCCGCACAGTGAACTGGTGCGTCAAACACCGTTGGTTAACCATTGGTGCCACGGTACTGACGTTTGCGCTGGGCATTTTTGGGATGGGCAAGGTACAGCAGCAGTTTTTCCCCGATTCCAGCCGTCCCGAAATCATGATGGATATTTGGTTTCCCGAAGGCACCAGTGTCGCCGCCAACGAAGCTTTAAGTTTGCAAGTGGAAAAGCGTTTGTTGGCAACTGCTGGCGTGGAGTCAGTTAGCTTGTGGGTAGGTTCTGGCGTGCCGCGTTTTTACTTGCCCTTGGACCAAGTCTTTCCGCAAAGCAATGTTTCGCAGTTCATCATTCTTCCCAAAGACCTCAAGATTCGTGAAAGCCTGCGGGTGGCATTGCCAGCCATCTTGGCCAAAGAATTCCCGAGGTACGGGC
The DNA here is from genome assembly GCA_009927495.1 of Betaproteobacteria bacterium. Lineage (GTDB taxonomy): Bacteria > Pseudomonadota > Gammaproteobacteria > Burkholderiales > Burkholderiaceae_C > Limnohabitans. Next base: position 1,941 of record RFMX01000178.1, on the reverse strand, counting down.
CCGTGTGAAGTTGCTGCCCAATGGTCCACCCGTGCCTTTCCCGGTGCAGTTTCGCGTGGCTGGGCCGGACCCTCATTCCTTGCGTTTGCGGGCGGATGAGGTCAAGGCGCTGATGCGAACCAACGCCAACACCCGAGGCGTGAACGACAACTGGAACGAGTCCATCAAGGTCATTCGCTTGGCCGTGGATCAGGAAAAGGCCCGCGCTTTGGGCGTGACCAGCCAGTCGATTGCGCAGGCCTCGCGTGTGTTGCTCAGCGGCACCACCGTGGGTCAGTTCCGTGAGGGCGATCAATTGATCGACATCGTGTTGCGCCAACCGCAAACAGAGCGACAGGCCATCACTGACCTTGGCAACGCTTATGTGCCCACAGCCTCTGGCAAATCGGTCCCACTGTTGCAAGTGGCCAAGCCGCAGTTCAGCTGGGAGCCAGGCGTGATGTGGCGGGAGAACCGCGACTACGCCATCACCGTGCAGTCCGACATCGTGGAAGGCTTGCAAGGCGCAACCGTCACTGCGCAATTGTTGCCAGAGTTGAAAAAACTCGAGAAGCAATGGGCTGCTGATGGACACGCTGACTACCGCATCCATGTGGCAGGTGCTGTCGAAGAAAGCTCCAAAGGTTCAGCCTCCATTGCTGCAGGCTTGCCTCTGATGCTGTTTGTCACCTTCACCTTGCTGATGCTGCAGTTGCAAAGCTTTAGCCGCGCCTTGCTGGTGTTTCTCACCGGACCCATGGGCATTGCGGGTGTTGCCTTGGCTTTGCTCACCCTAGGCCGCCCCTTTGGCTTTGTGGCTTTGCTAGGGGTGATTGCGCTCATGGGCATGATTCAGCGCAACTCGGTCATTTTGATCGACCAAATCGAGCAAGACCGCGCCAATGGTGTGCCAGCATGGGACGCCATCGTTGAGTCTGCTGTCAGACGTTTGCGCCCCATTGTGCTGACCGCTGCCGCAGCCGTGTTGGCGATGATTCCGCTGTCACGCAGCGTCTTTTGGGGCCCCATGGCGGTGGCCATCATGGGCGGCTTGATTGTGGCAACGGTGCTGACATTGCTGGCTTTGCCAGCCATGTACGCCGCTTGGTTCAGGGTCAAGCGTTAAGCGCGGCTTTGACAGAAGCTGGGGCGGTTAGAATTTCCTCCTGACCGATTTCGAATGGGCGGTATGTTCAAACACACCGCCCTTTGCTTTTTTTAATCCCGCGCGGGTGGCGAAATTGGTAGACGCACCAGGTTTAGGTCCTGACGGTAGCAATACTGTGGGGGTTCGAGTCCCCCCCCGCGCACCAATGCATGCCCAAAGCCCCGCGCTTTTAAGTTCAGAGATGGAGAAACCTCATGGCCGTGAATGTTGAAACCTTGGAAAAGTTGGAACGCAAAATCACTTTGACTTTGCCCACCACTGTGATCCAAAACGAAGTCAATGCGCGTTTGAAGAAACTTGCTCGCCAAGTCAAGATTGACGGTTTTCGCCCAGGCAAAGTCCCCATGAATATCGTGGCGCAGCGCTACGGTTACTCGGTGCATTACGAAGTCATGAACGACAAGGTCGGTGAAGCGTTCAACCAAGCCGCTATGGAAGCCCAGTTGCGCGTTGCCGGCCAGCCCCGTATCAGCGAAAAAGATCAAGCGGCTGAAGGTGAAATGGCATTTGACGCCATCTTCGAGGTGTACCCCGAAGTGAAGATGCAAGACTTGGCGCAGGTCACCATTGACAAACTCAAGGCGGATGTTACTAACGAAGCCATAGACAAAACCGTTGAAATTTTGCGCAAACAACGCCGCACCTATGCCCAGCGTTCGCTTGAGTCCGCAGCAGATACCGATGACCGCGTGACGGTGGATTTTGAAGGCAAGATCGACGGTGAGCCTTTTGACGGTGGCCGCGCCCAAGACTTTCAGTTTGTGGTGGGCGAAGGTCAAATGCTGCAAGAGTTT
>RFMX01000282.1 GCA_009927495.1 Betaproteobacteria bacterium | reverse complement strand
GCCGATCAAAAACGCTTTATTTGGGGCGTCACCGCCGGTATTTTGCGCAACCTGTATTGTTTTTTAAGCACTGACCCCGATCAGGCTGGGTCAAGCGCTGAGTCTTGACTATCATGCAGGCATGAGTTTTTTCGCACTTTTATTTGCTCTCTTATTAGAGCAAGCCCGACCATTGAGTTTTGGTGAAAGCTTGAAACGCTTCTCGCAAGCTTGGGCAGACAGGGTACGCAAGACGCTAGACACCGGTGACCAACGCCACGCTTGGACCGCTTGGGGCTTGGCCATGGGTTTGCCGTGCTTGCTTGTGTTGATGGTTCACGTCTTGCTGATGTGGTACGCGGGTTGGCTTTTTGCCATGCTTTGGAGCGTGGCCGTGTTGTATGCCACCTTGGGTTTTCGCCATTTCAGTCATCACTTCACCGGCATTCGACATGCGCTGTCCGTGGGTGACGATGTGCAGGCCAACACGCTTCTCTCACAGTGGTCGGGTGCCAAAGGCGAAAACCTCTCACGCGAGGAAATCATTCGCCATGTGATCGAATATTCAGCCATTGCCGCCCACCGTCATGTCTTTGGCGTGGTGGTCTGGTTTGTGGTCTTTGCGGGTTTGGGCTTGGGACCTGTGGGTGGGGTGTTTTACAGATTCAGTGAATTTTTGTCCCGAGCCTGGGAAGGTTCCTCAGACCCCAGTTTGGTCAGTGATGAACTCAATAACCCAGCCCTGGAGACTTCTGCTGCCAAAGCATGGCGTGTGACTGACTGGGTACCTGCCCGATTGACGGCCTTGAGTTTTGCGGTGGTAGGCAATTTTGAAGATGCGGTTGAAGCTTGGCGTCACGATGCAACGCATTTTCCTGATTCCAACGACGGGGTGGTGTTGGCTGCTACCTCGGGTGCCATCAATGTTCGCTTGGGCGGCAAAAATTTAGGTCTGCCAGACGAGGAGTCGTTACTCACCCCTCAGGCCGTTGAGACCACCGCTGGGCGTGAGCCTGAGTTGTTCCATTTGCGCAGCATGGTGGGCTTGGTTTGGCGTGCGGTGGTGATGTGGATGCTGCTGCTGGCGCTTTTAACGTTGGCGCGGTTACTGGGCTGAAGCGCTTTTTCAAGCCTAATATGTTTTAGGTGCTGACAGCTCAGCAAAAAGCTCGGTGTAAATTTTGTAGCGCCCTGGGTCAATCGCTTGTTCAACCAAAGCTTGGCGCACACCGCAATCGGGTTCATGCACATGGCTGCAGTTGTGAAATTTGCAGTGGTCTGCATGGATGGCAATATCGGGCATACACGAGGCCAGTGCCTGAGGGGCAATATGGTGCAGACCAAATGCTTGAAAGCCTGGGGAGTCCATCAGGGCGGTTGTTTTGGTTTCATCTGCCCAATACCAAGTGGTCGAGGTGGTAGTGTGTTTGCCCGACTGCAAGGCCTGAGAAATGATGTTGGTCGCTGCCTTGGCATCGGGTACCAAGCGGTTGATCAACGTGCTCTTTCCCGCACCTGAAGGACCAAGCACCAAGGTGACGCGGTTGGCAAGTTCGTGGTTGAGGGCGCTAAGGTCCTGCTCAAGGTTTCTCAAACTCAGGGGCAGTACCAGGCAGCCGAGTTGCTGGTAGGGCAAAAGTTTTTGCCAAGCTCTGGTGAACGCGTCTCCTAAGTCTTGCTTATTCAAACCAATCAAGGTGCGTATGCCTTCATGGCGAGCCGCAATCAAGGCCCTAGACAACTGGCTTTGCGAAAAATCAGGCTCTGCGGCCACCAAGACCAGTACTTGGTCGATATTGGCGGCGAACGATTTGGTTCGAATTTCATCTTGACGGTAGAAGATGTTTTTTCGGGTTTCAATGGATTCAATGCTGCCGCCATCTTCACTGGCGCTCCACTGCACATGGTCGCCGACCACCGCGTGGTTTTTTTTTCCCCGCGGGTGGCAAATTCTGCGCTCGCCTTTGGCATCTTCCACCCAAACATGGCGGCCATGGCTGGCCACCACCAAACCCCAAGCGGTCATGCAGTCAGACGGGCCAAGCGTTGTGCGGCCGGGGGGTGCGAATGGTAGAAAGCCACATACAGCGGATCAGGGGTCAGGGTAGACGCATTGTCTTGGTAGAGTTTGAGAAGTGCCAGACGCAAGTCAGCGCCATTGGCATGTTGGCAAGCAAAGGCATCTGCTTCAAATTCATGCTTCCTAGAACGTGCCGACTGCCAAGGTTTGGTAACAAAGGACACCAAAGGCACAAACATCATGAACAAGAGCAGGGCAATGGCGTCGTTGGCGCTGCCCAAGTGCGGCTGTATACCCATGCCCTCATAAAACCAGATTTGGGTGCTGAGCCAACCTAAGCCTGCAAGCCCCACCAAGGTGAATGCAAAACTGCTGAGCAAAGATTTTGGAATGTGCTTGAGCTTGGCATGCCCCAGTTCGTGGGCCAGCACAGCTTCCATCTCATCGGCATTCAGTTGCTTGAGCAAGGTATCAAAAAATACCACGCGTTTTTGTTTGCCTAGGCCAGTGAAAAACGCATTCGAATGTGCCGAGCGGCGGCTGCCATCCATCACAAAAAAACCATTGGCTTGAAAGCCTGTGCGCTGCATCAAGGAAATGACGCGGTCTTTCAAGGTGGCATCCTCAAGAGGCTGAAATTTGTTGAACAAAGGCATGATGACGCTGGGGGCCAACCACATGACAAACAATTGGTAAGCCACCAACACACCCCAAACAACCACCCACCACCACGCACCACCCGACTGCATCAAATACAAGACCAACCAAAGCAAGGGCAAACCCAGTGTAGCGGCGACCAAGCCACCCTTGAGCATGTCGCTCAGCCACAAACCCAAGGTCATGCGGTTAAAGCCAAAAGATTGCTCGATGTGAAAGGTTTGCACATACGACAGTGGAAAGCTGACCAAAGCGCTGATGAGGGTGAAACTGAACACCAAGGCGATTTGCTGCCACATGCCAGGACCGATAAGGTCAATCAACACTTGGTCGAGAAATGCCAAGCCGCCTAGCAAGGTCCACATCACCAACATGGCTGTGTCAAGCGCCAAGTCCCAATGACCTAAACGCAATTTCGCGATGGTGTAGTCAGCGGCTTTTTGGTGTGCTGCAATATCAATGACCGATGCAAATGCATCGGGAACTTTGGCGCGGTGCTGCGCAACATGACGCATTTGCCGGTTTGCAAGCCAAAACTTGATGAGCAGGTTGATCACCAGAAAGCTGGTAAAAATGAGAGTAAAGCTTAAAGAGGTAGTCATGTATCTAGTTTAGAGGACAATGACCGCATGAACATGACTGCACCAAATAGCCCTGCTGCCCCCGAAGAAACCGTATTGTCTAAAACGGATGAGAACCTTGTCTGGCTAGATTGCGAAATGTCTGGCCTTGATCCCGAGAAAGACAAATTACTGGAAATCGCCGTGGTGGTGACCGGTCCGCATCTCACGCCGCGCAAAGAAAGCGCTGTGTGGGTGCTGCACCAGTCAGACGCTGTTCTCAACAGCATGGACGCTTGGAACAAAGGCACCCATGGCAAAAGCGGCTTGATTGACAAAGTCAAAGCCTCCACCTTGAATGAAGAGCAAGTACAAGAGCAACTCATTGCTTTCATGAAGCAGTATGTGTCAAAAGGTGTGTCTCCCATGTGTGGCAACACCATCAGCCAAGACAGGCGCTTTTTGGTCAAGTACATGCCCAAATTTGAAGCTTGGTTTCACTACCGCAATTTGGATGTCAGCACGCTGAAAGAACTCTCCAAACGCTGGAAGCCACAGGTGTATGCCTCATTTAAGAAGCAACAAAGCCATACCGCCTTGGCCGATGTGCATGAATCCATTGATGAGTTGATGCATTACCGTGAGCATTTTCTGAAGCTTTGAAAATATTTCTCAGGGTAGACCCTGATCCGTGAGACAATGCATGTCGTTGGGTCACTGACCCACTTGCTACATCTGCCTCTCACCTTGGGTTCATACAGTTGAACCACGCCAATATTCATTTATTGGCTTGCTTTGTTTGAAGGTTGATGTTTTTCCAACCTTTGAACGGAGCGCCCGCCGTTAGGCAGGGCTTTATCTATGACTGATTTGAATTCTCACGCCTTGAATGATGTTGTCGTTGATACGACTGATGAAAACCCAGCTGCACCCGCTGTTTCTCCCACTAAACCTACAGCCGCTGCAGACGGTTCTGGTTTTGTCGAAATGGGGCTTGCCCCCGAATTGCTGGCCGCATTGCGCGACTTGTCATTTACCCAGCCAACGCCGGTCCAAGTTCGTGCCATCCCTTTGGCTTTGCAAGACAATGCAGGCAAACCCGCCAACGATTTGCTGGTCTCCAGCCAAACTGGCAGCGGTAAAACCGCAGCTTTTTTGTTGCCTGTCATGCACACCTTGTTGCAACAACAAAAGCAGCAAGAAAAAGACGAGAACAAAGCCTGGGCTGACAAAGTCGCCCAAGCTGTGTCAAACGGTGAAGAAGCGCCTAAAAAGCCACGCCGTAAAAACCCCACAGATACACGTCATGTCAAACCCGCCAACCCAGGTGCGTTGATTTTGTGTCCCACCCGCGAATTAGCCCAGCAAGTAGCTAAAGACGCATCGACTTGGTACGTCACTGCAAAGGTTTGCGCATCGCTTGTGTGGTGGGTGGCATGCCTTACCCCTTGCAAATTGCCCGTCTGCACAATGCTGATTTGGTGGTTGCCACACCCGGACGTTTGTTGGACTTGCAACGCTCCAAACAACTGCATTTAGACAAAGTGCAGTTCTTGGTGGTTGATGAAGCCGACCGCATGCTCGATTTGGGTTTTGCCGAAGATTTGGCCGATATCCATAAACTGACCGAGGCGCGTCGACAAACCATGATGTTCAGTGCAACTTTTGCGCCTCGTATTCAGCAGTTGGCTGCTCGCATCATGCGAACACCCCAACGCTTGCAAGTCGACTCGCCCCAAGAGGCACACGCCAATATCAAGCAGGTGTTGTTTTGGGCTGATAACCAGCAGCACAAGCGCAAGTTGCTTGACCATTGGTTGCGCGACACCACCATCGACCAAGCCATTGTGTTTGCGTCTACCCAAATTGAATGTGATGCCTTGGCTGAAGATTTGCAGCAAGTGGGTTTTTCTGCTGTTGCTTTGCATGGCGCATTAAGTCAAGGCCTGCGTAACCGTCGCTTGCAGGCTCTGCGGGACGGGCGTGTGCAAATTTTGGTGGCGACCGATGTGGCTGCCCGTGGCATTGACGTACCAAGCATCAGCCATGTATTCAATTTTGGTTTGCCCATGAAGCAAGAAGACTATGTCCACCGCATTGGCCGCACAGGCCGTGCAGGTCGCGATGGTTTGGCGGTGACTTTTGCCGAGTGGCGTGACCGTCGCAAAATTTTGGATATCGAACATTTCACACAGCAGACTTTGCGTGCTGACATGATCCCTGGCTTGGAGCCTACCCAACGTTCCCCCCGCGCCCCTAGCGGCGCAGAGCCCAAGCGCTTTGGCAAACCTTCCGGTGGCCGCTCATACGCGGGGCTGCTGCCAAGCGTGGTTCTGGCTTTAAGCCACGCGGTCCAGCCCGCGG
>RFMX01000047.1 GCA_009927495.1 Betaproteobacteria bacterium | reverse complement strand
ATCATCGCCCGCATCGTCGATGGCTCGGAGCTGCACGAGTTCAAGCCGCGTTTTGGCAGCACCTTGGTGTGTGGTTTTGCCCATGTGGAAGGCATGCCGGTGGGCATCATCGCCAACAACGGCGTCTTGTTTTCCGAGTCGGCGCAAAAGGGCGCGCATTTCATCGAGCTGTGTTGCCAGCGCAAAATTCCGCTGGTGTTTTTGCAAAACATCACCGGTTTCATGGTCGGGCGCAAGTATGAAAACGAGGGCATCGCCCGCCACGGTGCCAAGATGGTCACGGCGGTGGCCACCGCGCAAGTGCCCAAGTTCACCTTCATCATTGGCGGCAGTTATGGCGCGGGCAACTACGGCATGTGCGGCCGCGCTTTCAACCCGCGCTTTTTGTGGATGTGGCCCAACGCCCGCATTTGCGTGATGGGCGGCGAGCAGGCCGCCAGCGTGCTGGCCACGGTGCGGCGCGACGGCATCGAGGCCAAAGGCGGCAGCTGGAGCGCCGAGGAAGAAGCCACGTTCAAGCAACCGCTGCTGGACCAATTCGCCCACCAATCCCACCCCTATTACGCCAGTGCCCGCCTGTGGGACGATGGGGTGATAGACCCGGCCGATACCCGACGGGTGCTGGCGCTGGGTCTGTCTGCCGCGCTGAACGCGCCGATTCCCGAGACCGCTTTGGCGTGTTCCGCATGTAATGTGTATGATTAGTCATTTCTATACACATTAAGGAGGCGGGCCATGCGAACCAATATTGAGATCAATGACGACTTGATGGCCGCTGCCATGGCCGCAGGCGGCTTCAAAACCAAACGCGAGGCGGTGGAAGAGGGCTTGCGTTTGCTCAGCCGCCGAAAAGTTTATGACGGTTTGCTCGCCTTGCGCGGCCAATTGCAATGGGACGATTCGGATGCGGGCTGGGCACGTGCGGCGGAACAACCCGTCACTGTGCAAGAGCCCAAGGCCACCTATCAAGGCAAGCCCTCAACCCGTGGACGCGGCGCAGCCAAATGATCTTGGTGGACACCAGCGTCTGGATTGACTTTTTTCGCGGCCAGCGCAGTGCAGCTTGCGAGGCGTTGGCGCAGTGCCTGGGCGATGCCAGCTTGGAAATCGGCATGCCTGACTTGGTGTTGTTCGAGGTGATGCGCGGATTTCGCGAAACCCGCGCGATGCACGAGGCGCAAGAGTTGCTCACTGCATTGCCCGCCGTGGAACTGGGCGGAACTGACAACGCGCTAAAAGCCGCAGCGCGCTACCGCCAACTGCGCTCACAAGGGCGCACCGTGAGCAGCCCCATCGATGTGCTTTTGGCCAGCTATTGCATGGACCAAGGACACGTGCTGCTTCACAACGATGCCGACTTTGAATCGCTGCAAATTCTTGGAGGCCTGGACACATGGCCGCATTAAATTTTTAAATCAACACACAAAGCCACTCTTATGAACCACATCTACCACCTGCCCGAACACCAAACACTGCGCGACCAAATGCAGCGCTTTCTGGAGCGAGAAGTCGAGCCTAATGGCTTGGAGTGGGAAAAGGCCGGCAAAGTGCCCCGTGAGGTGCTGCGCAAAATGGGCCAAGCTGGCTTTTTTGGCTTGATGTACGAGAGCGAGTACGGCGGTGCCGAGGCCGATGCGCTCACCAACCTGGTGTTTGCTGAAGCGCTGTCACAGTCCACCTTCGCGGGTTTCATCGTCAGCGTGTTGGTCCACACCGACATGGCCTCACCCCATTTGCACCATGCAGGCACCAAGGCGCAAAAAGCCAAGTACATGCCCGGCATCATCGCGGGTGACACCATCAGCGCGGTGGCCATGACCGAACCCGGCGCAGGCTCGGATTTGTCGGGCATGAAAAGCACCGCCAAGCGCGATGGCGATGGCTGGGTGCTCAACGGCACCAAGCTGTACATCACCAATGGCGTGCATGCCAACCTCTACTTTGTGGCCGCCAAAACCGGTGAGGGCAAACACCAAATGTCCATGTTCATCGTGGAAAAAGGCACGCCCGGTTTCAGCGTGGGCCGCGCTTTGGACAAGACCGGCTGGTTGTGCTCTGACACGGCCGAGTTGGTGCTGGACAACGTGCGCTTAGGGCCCGAGACCTTGCTCGGTGAGCAAGACAAGGGCTTTTACGCCCTCATGAAGAACCTGCAAACCGAGCGCATTGCATTGGCGGCCATGGCGGTGGGCCACTGTCAACGCGCGATTGAGCTGACTTTGGACTATGTGCGCCAACGCCAAGCCTTTGGCAAAGCGCTGTGGGACATGCAGCACATCCGCCAACGCATCGCCATGCTCGACGCCAAAACTCGCGCCGCACGCCAGTTCATGTACCACTGCGCCTGGTCGGTCACGCAAGAGCACGACATCGTGCAAGAGGTGTCCATGCTGAAAGCC
>RFMX01000386.1 GCA_009927495.1 Betaproteobacteria bacterium | reverse complement strand
CTGCTGTCCTTGCCGCGCTTAGACAAAACCGCCAAGGCTTCTGGCTGGTTCACGGCGCTCGATGCACATGGCATCAGTGTGCAAATCGAACCCATTGAGCGAGCCGCCTTGCCAGCGTGGATTGCCCAGCGCTTGGCCTTGCAGCAGCAGCGTGTGCGAGCTGGTGAAGAGGGGCAGCGCAGCTTGCAGTTTTTTGCCGATCGGGTCGAGGGCAATTTGCTGGCCGCCCACCAAGAAATTCAAAAACTGGCATTGCTGTACCCCGCGCAGGAACTCAGTTTCGAAGACATTGAAAGCGCGGTGTTAAATGTGGCGCGTTTCAATGTGTTCAAGCTCAGCGAAACCGTGCTGGCAGGTCAGCACCAACGGGTGCAGCGCATGTTGGATGGCTTGCGAGCCGAAGGCACGTCCGAGGTGTTGGTGCATTACACCTTGGCTGAAGACATCCGCGCCTTGAAGCGCGTCAAAGACGCGGTGGCCAGTGGTCGGGCCCTGCCGCAGGTTTTGCGCGAGCAACGCATATGGGGACCTAAAGAACGTTTGTTCGAGCGGGTCTTGCCACGCTTGTCTCCTGCGCTCATGGACCGCTTGTTGCAAGCCGCCCACCAAGTCGATGGTGTTGTCAAAGGTTTGCGTTTTGCACAGTGGCCACAAGACAGCTGGCAGGCCTTGGCTCGATTGGCATTGATGCTCAGCAAAGCCTGCCAATCGGCTTGAACACTGTCTCTGCCAAAATCAAGCCATGAACGCTGTCACCCCCATCCCCGAACTCATGCGCAACCTCGGTCTGCAAGCGCGTTGCGCAGCAGCTGGCATGGCCCGGGCCACGGCAGCGCAAAAAGCCCATGCCTTGCGGGTGCTGGCGCGCTTGCTGCGTGGACACACGCAAGCCTTGCAAACCGACAACGCCAAAGACCTCTCCCGCGCCCAGGCCGCCGGTTTGACCGAGCCCATGGTCGATCGCCTCAAGCTTTCGCCCCAAACACTGGAAACCTGCGCCGTGGGCTGTGAGCAGTTGGCATCCATGCCCGACATCATCGGCAGCATCAGTGGCATGAGCCAGCAGCCCAGCGGCATCCGCGTGGGTCAAATGCGGGTGCCGATTGGCGTGTTCGGCATGATTTACGAGAGCCGCCCCAACGTCACCATCGAGGCCGCGTCACTCGCCATCAAAAGCGGCAATGCCTGCATCTTGCGCGGCGGCTCTGAGGCCATCGACTCCAACAAAGCACTGGCCGCGCTGGTGCAACAGGCTTTGGCCGAAGCGGGGCTGCCCATCGATGCGGTGCAACTGGTGCCTACCACCGACCGCGCAGCCGTGGGAGAACTCATCACCATGCCGGCCTATGTGGACGTGGTCATCCCACGCGGTGGCAAGGGCTTGATAGAGCGCATCAGCCAAGACGCCAAGGTGCCCGTCATCAAACATTTGGACGGCAACTGCCACACCTATGTGGACGACCCTTGCGATGTGGACATGGCGCTGACCGTCGTGGACAACGCCAAAACCCAAAAGTACAGCCCCTGCAATGCCACGGAAAGTTTGCTGGTGGCGCGTGGCGTGGCGGCGGCGTTTTTGCCACGCATCGGCCAGGTGTTTGCCTACAAAGGCGTGGAGATGCGCTGCTGCCCCGACAGCAAAGCTTTGCTGGCCAACGTGAAAGGTGCGGTGCTGAAAGACGCCACCGAGCAAGATTGGTTCGAGGAGTATTTGGCGCCCATCATCAGCATCAAGGTGGTGGACGGTTTGGACGCGGCCATTGCCCACATCAACCACTACAGCAGCCACCACACCGACGCCATCCTGACGCTGAACCATGTGCACAGCCAGCGATTCCTGCGCGAGGTCGATTCGGCCAGCGTCATCGTCAACGCCAGCACCCGTTTTGCCGATGGCTTTGAGTACGGTTTGGGGGCTGAGATTGGTATTTCGACCGACAAA
>RFMX01000048.1 GCA_009927495.1 Betaproteobacteria bacterium | reverse complement strand
AAATGGCCGGCCACTTTGACACCTCCAAGGCCTACCAAGCGGCTTGCGACCTGGTGTTCAAGGGCAAGGCCCAACCCAGTGGTTACACCGAGCCGCTGCTGCAGCTTGGCGTTTAAAGGTGAAGGCGGCCTAGACTGCTTCGTCGCTTTGCGACTCGCAGTGACGGAGGTAGCGCGAAGCGGCGTGGCGATCTATCGGTTACGCAGCAACTGTGGGATGGATTGCTTGTAGCGATTTACCCGTCCCCACCAATGGGAAAACGAGGGGCTGCGCTCTGTTTGCCGCTGCCACAACCTAGGGGCTGCATGGCGCACCCAGTTAATGTTGGGCCAATCGGGTAAGCACGGGTGGTCCCACACATGAACGCTTTGGGCACTGGCAAACATCGCCATCAAACGCTCGTCCGACTCGAACCAACAATGCGAAGCCACATCGTTCATGCCTTTGCCCACAAACCTCCAGCGCGCCTCGCTCCAAGGGTGTTGCTCGGTCCAGCCTTGCCAACACGCAGCGATACGCAGCACATCGGCGGGTAACTGCGCGGGGGTTTGGTCGCTGATGGCCCACGGGTGTATCCACCAGACATCGCGTTCCACCAATTTGTCTGCCGCCACGCCGCTGGGCACCAAATCCGCCACAGCGGGGGGTTGCACAAAGAGCGCAGGTTCTTCCACCGGCGCAAATTTTGAGAGCGACTGGGTAAAGGTGGCGCGGCTGTGGGCAATCATGTCGATGATGTCCATCGATTTATCGATCACAGTTTCAGGGCTGTGCCACAACTCTGGGGCGTAAAAGGCGACGTTGTCGGCATTGAATAAATACGGTTTATGGCTGCCTGTGCCGGATACCCATTGCCAGCTAAGGTGGTTGCTTGCGATATCGCCATCGATCAAATGGCTGTACATCCACTCAGCGCCCACCCGCCAATGGACCTTGCGCATATGGACCAAGTAGCTTGCCAACCACAGCCTGGCATGGTTGTGCAAGTAGCCGCTGAAATACAGTTGCCGAACCGCTTGATCGATCACCGGCACACCTGTTGCGCCTCGGCGGACATCATCAGGTAGCACCTGCACATAAGCATCGTCTGGCAACACACCTTCTTTCAGGTTTTGCAAGATGTCGTCACCAATCAACTCATGCACATGCTGGAAATACTCACGCCATGCCAGCTCGAACATGAACTTGTGCTGCACCCCTATGCGATGCGCTTTGTACACATGCTGCGCCACTTGCGGCACATTCAACAAGCCATGGGTCAGGTAAGGGGACAACAGCGTCACCGCGCCATTGAGGTGGTTGCGGGTTTGGGCGTATTCAAAGGGGCGAATAGAGGCTAAGCGCGCCTGAGCCGCATGTGCGTAAGGCTCGAACAGTTGCTGATCCAAAAACAACTTCATGTGACTGAAGCCATCGCAGTTGCAGAGGGGGACTGAAGCGCTTGCGCTAAGGCGTCCATGAACATTGCCGCCACGTCAAACCCTGTTTGATCGGTGATTTCACGAAAACACGTGGGACTGGTGACATTGACCTCGGTGAGACTGTCGCCAATGATGTCCAAGCCCACCAGCAGCAAACCCCGCGCGGCCAAGGTGGGACCGATGGCCAGGGCAATCTGGCGATCGCGATCGGTCAAGGGCTGTGCCACACCTTTGCCACCCGCAGCCAAATTGCCACGCACCTCGTTGCCTTGGGGAATGCGGGCCAAAGCGTAGGGCACGGGCTGGCCACCGATCACCAGCACCCTCTTGTCGCCTTGGGCAATGTCAGGCACAAATTTTTGCACCATGACGCTGGTGGCCCCTTCGCGGTTGAGC
>RFMX01000050.1 GCA_009927495.1 Betaproteobacteria bacterium | reverse complement strand
GTTTCGATGATGCTGCCCAAATTCAGGCCGTCAGCCCGCACCCGAAAAATGCCCATGCCGCCCATGCCGTCCAAGGGCTTCAAAATGATGTCGTGGTGCAAGGCATGAAAAGCACGGATGGCCTCAGGCTGGCGCGTCACCAAGGTGGGGGTGGTCCACTCGGCAAACTCCATGAGGGCGAGCTTTTCTGGGTGCTCGCGCAAGGCGCTGGGGTGGTTAAAAACCTTGGCGCCCTCGCGCTGGGCTTGGCTGAGCAGGTGGGTGGCATAGAAATATTCGCTGTCAAACGGCGGGTCTTTTCGCATCAGCACCGCGTCCATGTCGCACAAAGCTTTGGCCTGCGTTTCTTCAACCTGGTACCAGTCGTTTGTAGGGTCTTTCAGGTGAAGGCGTTGCATCACAGCGCTGACACGCTCACCACGCTGCCAATGCAAGTCGGGGGTGCCGCAAACCCACGCCGCATCGCCTCGTAGCTGTGCTTGGCGCATCATGGCCAAGCTACTGTCTTTGTCGAGATTGAACCCAGCCAAAGGGTCGGTAATAAACAATAAGTTCATACGCCCTAGGTTACCAGCACCGGCAGGCCAGAACGGCCTGCGGCGCATTAAATTTCGATCTTGCTGCCCATCTCCACCACCGAGTTGCTGGGCAGGTTAAGAAAGTCCGCCGCCGCACTGGCGTTGAGGTACATCTGGGCAAAGAGTTTTTCCCGCCACTGCGCCATGCCACCACCCACGGTGGGCACGATGCTGTCGCGTGAGAGGAAGTAGCTGGTACTCATGGGGTCAATGCTGCCCACCTGCCCTTTGAGCAAAGACAGGGCACCTGGCACATCGGGATCGTCCTTGAAACCATAGTGAATTTTCACCTGCCAGCATTGGTTCCCCATATCTGTCAGTTCGATGCGCTTTTCTTTAGCTATCCAAGGCACTTCATGGCTGCGTACCGAGACAAACAGGTTTTGCGCATGCAGCACTTTGTTGTGCTTCAAATTGTGCAACAAAGCATTGGGAACGATGCCGTCCTCGGAGGTCAAAAACACCGCGGTGCCTTCCACACGGGTAGGCGGTGCAATGAACAAGGCATCTAGAAAAGATGACAAATCCATGGCCTCGTCGCGGGTCTTATGGTGCAGCAAAGCGCGGCCATCGCGCCAGGTCAGCATCAACACCAAAATCATGCCGCCTAGGAACAAGGGGAACCAACCACCGTCGACCAGTTTGAGCATATTGGAGCTCCAAAACGCCAAGTCCACCACAAAGAACACCGAGGTGGCGCTGATACACAGCCAAAGCGGGTACTTCCATGCGTAGCGAATGACATAGAAAGTCAAGATGGTGGTGATCAACATATCGGTACACACCGCAATGCCGTAAGCCGCGGCTAAATTGCTGGAGGTCTTGAACAACACCACTGCCAGCACAATGAACACAAACAAACCCCAGTTCACAAAAGGCATGTAAATCTGTCCGGTGTCTTTTTCGCTGGTGTGTTGTATTTGCAAACGCGGCAAAAAGCCCAGTTGAATGACTTGCTTGGTGACGCTGAAAGCGCCGGTAATCAGCGCTTGAGATGCGATGACGGTGGCCGCGGTTGCCAAGATCACCAGCGGAATCAGTGCCCAGTCGGGGGCCATGTTGTAAAACGGGTTTTTCACCGCCTCAGGCTCGGTCAGCAGCAAAGCACCTTGGCCAAAATAGTTCAAAGTCAGGCATGGCATCACGATGCCAAACCAAGCCAAGCGAATCGGTTTTTTGCCGAAATGCCCCATGTCGGCATACAAGGCTTCACCGCCAGTCACGCACAAGACCACCGCGCCCAAAATCAAAAATGTGGTGCCAGGCTGCTCCCACATGAACTTCAATGCGTAAAAAGGGCTGATAGCCCACAAAATCGTTGGATTGCTGGCGATGTGGTACACACCCAAAGCTGCAATCGCTAAAAACCACACCAAGGTAATCGGGCCGAAAAACTTGCCTATGCCGCCCGTGCCGCGTTTTTGCACCGCAAACAGGCACAACAAAATCAGCAAGGTCAGGGGAATGACGTAGCGCTTGAAGTTGGGGGAGACCACCTCCAAACCCTCCACCGCCGACAAAACTGAAATAGCTGGTGTGATGACACCATCGCCATAAAACAAACAGGTGCCAAAAATACCGACCACCAACAAAATACTGCGCAACCGAGGTTTGTCGCGAACCGAGGAAGAGGCCAATGCCAGCATGGCCACCAGACCACCCTCGCCATTGTTGTCAGCTCGCAGCACCAACATGACATATTTGATGGAAACAATAAAGGTCAGCGTCCAGAAAAAGATGGACAAAATGCCCATGACGTTGTCTGGCGTGAACGCCACATGGCCTGAGCCAAAGACTTCTTTGATGGAATAAAGAACGCTGGTGCCAATGTCACCGTAGACGACCCAATAGCGCCTAGGGTCAAACTGGCAAGTGAAGATTTGTGTGTATCGGATGCGG
>RFMX01000049.1 GCA_009927495.1 Betaproteobacteria bacterium | reverse complement strand
AACCGCTCATCAGCCTATGAAGCGGCTGATCGCCTCTCCACCCATTAACAAGATGCGCGAAGTTTACCTATTTTGCAGTGCAGCATAGGCAATCTTTTTTATTCGTATACCTCGGCATTGGGGTCGGTTTGCTCCATTTCGTAGCTTGCAGCCAACATCGCCAAGCGGGCAATCACCCCATACATGTAAAAACGGTTGGGCAAGCTGGCACCGGGCTTCATGCCAGGCTGGGGCGTATGGGCGCTTTGCTCAAACGCCAAGGGCACAAAACTCGACCCGGGGGCGTTCAGGTTCTCGTCTACGCCACGCTCAGCATGCACCCGGTAAAAACCGCCCACCACATAGCGGTCCATCATGTAGACCACCGGCTCGGCCACCGCGTCGTTGATGCGTTCATTGGTCAGCACACCTTCTTGGATGATGACTTGGTTCACCTCTTGGCCGTCTTTGACCACGCTCATTTTGTTGCGGGTTTTGCGGTTCAGTGCGTCTAAATCGGCAACGCTGCGAACCGTCATGATGCCCATGCCATAGGTGCCGTTGTCAGCCTTGACGATGACAAAGGGCTTTTCATGGATGCCGAATTCTTTGTATTTGCGCCGGATTTTGGTCAGCAACATGTCCACATTGGTGGTCAGGCACTCCATGCCTGTGCTTTCAGCGAAATTCACCTCGCCGCACTGGGTGAACATGGGGTTGATCAGCCAAGGGTCTATGCCCAGCAACTTGCCAAAGCGCTTGGACACTTCTTCGTAATTGGCGAAATGCTGGCTTTTGCGCCGCACACACCAACCCGCATGCAGTGGGGGCAGCAAAAACTGCTCGTGCAGGTCTTCCAAAATACCGGGGATGCCCGCACTCAAGTCGTTGTTGAGCAAGATGGTGCAGGGGTCAAAGTCTTTCAGCCCCAAGCGGGTTTTGCTGCGGATCACAGGCTCCAATTTGACCGATTCGCCATTGGGCAACTCAATGACGGTGTCTTCTTTGATCTCGGGATTGATCGAGCCAATACGCACATTCAAGCCCGCCATGTTGAAGATACGGGCAAGTTGCGCCACATTGCTCAGGTAAAAGGTGTTGCGCGTGTGGTTTTCGGGGATGAGCAACAGGTTGCGGGCTTCGGGGCAAATTTTCTCAATGGCGGCCATGGCCGCTTGCACCGCCAAGGGCAGCATTTCGGGTGTGAGGTTGTTCCAACCGCCGGGGTACAGGTTGGTGTCCACCGGGGCGAGCTTGAAGCCTGCGTTGCGGATGTCGACCGAGCTGTAAAACGGTGGTGTGTGTTCCATCCATTCCATGCGAAACCAACGCTCGATCGCGGGCATGGAGTCGAGGATGCGCTGCTCGAGCTCGTTGATGGGGCCGGTGAGCGCGGTGATGAGGTGAGGAACCATGTTGTATGTATCAGAGTGATAGAAGTAAGTGGGGGTGATTCTGACAGCTTCAAGCAACGGGGTTGAGACAGGCACGTCGATGATGACGGGAAACGCTTGCGTGGCGTTTCTTATCTTTGACAACAGTCATGGGAAAACTTGGTCTTATTGATGCTGGCAGGCTTGACACTTAAACTTTTGACGTCATTGACGTTTGAATTTAATCCAAAGACACTGGGCTTTGAATCAAGCCATCAATGCATTGAGATTGCTGCGCTACCGCTCGCAATGACAACCCTTACCCCCGCACTTCCCCCGCCCCCAAGACCACATACTTCAGCGAGGTCAGGCCCTCTATGCCCACCGGCCCACGGGCGTGGAAC
>RFMX01000167.1 GCA_009927495.1 Betaproteobacteria bacterium | reverse complement strand
GAGGGTTGCCGCGCCATGGCGTCGGTGGCTGCTGCAGCCTTTGACGCGGCGCACCACCACCCCGATGCCGACACACGCAAACAGAACAATGCCTTCTACGAATTTTTGGTGCCCCTGGTCAAAGGCTTCAGCACCGAGATGAGCTTGGAAGTCACGTCCTTGGGCGTGCAAGTGCACGGTGGCATGGGGTTCATTGAGGAAACAGGTGCGGCGCAGTACTACCGCGACGCCAAGATACTGACCATTTACGAAGGCACCACGGCCATTCAAGCCAACGACTTGGTGGGGCGTAAAACCTCCCGCGATGGTGGCCAAACCGCCAAGGCCATCACTGCCCAAGTGCAGCAAACCGTGGTGGCTTTGCAAGACCAAGGAAGCCCAGCAGCTGTGGCGATGGCCAAACGCCTTGAAGCGGGCAGACAAGCTTTTGACGATGTGGTTGACTTCATCGTTCAAGCCGCTGCCAGCGACCCCAATGCAGCCTATGCCGGCAGCGTCCCCTACCTGATGCTCGCTGGCAATGTGCTGGCGGGATGGCAGCTGGCCAGGTCGTTCTTGATCGCGCAAGAGGCCTTAAGCCAAGGCGCAGATGACAGCGCTTTCTTGCACGCCAAAATCACTACCGCTCGGTTTTACGCCGACCACATCTTGAGCAAAGCCCCTGGTACGCGTGACAGCATCGTGGAGGGTGCTGACAGCGTCACCGAGATGGCGTTGGAATCTTTTTAGGAACTTGTATGTCTAAATTACCCGCCACACTTGCGTCGCTCAAATTCCCTGTGATCGGCTCACCGCTGTTCATCATCAGCAACCCCAAGTTGGTGATTGCCCAGTGCATCAACGGCGTGGTGGGTTCTATGCCGGCATTGAATGCACGTCCCATCTCGCAGTTGGATGAATGGTTGGCCGAAATCACCGAGGCGCTGGCAGCACACAACAAGGCCCATCCAGACAACCCAGCCGCGCCCTTTGCCATCAACCAAATTGTTCACAAGAGCAATGTGCGTTTGGAAGAAGACATGGCCATGTGCGTCAAGTACAAGGTGCCGGTCATCATCACCTCGCTGGGGGCACGTGAGGAAATCAACCAAGCCGCCCACAGCTATGGCGGCGTGGTGTTGCACGACATCATCAACAACAAATTTGCCCATAAGGCAATTGAAAAAGGCGCAGACGGACTGGTGGCTGTGGCAGCAGGTGCGGGTGGTCATGCGGGTGTGAAAAGCCCGTTTGCCTTGATACAAGAAATTCGCCAGTGGTTTGATGGCCCCTTGGCCCTGAGTGGCTCTATCGCCAGTGGCAGCGCCATTCTTGCCGCTGTGGCCATGGGCGCAGACTTCGCGTACATCGGCTCGGCCTTTATCGCTACAGACGAAGCACGTGCAGCCCAAGAGTACAAACAAAGCATTGTGGACAGCAACTCAGACGATATCGTCTACAGCAATTTATTCACTGGTGTGCATGGCAACTACTTAGCACCTTCCATCCGTAACGCTGGCATGGACCCCGATAACCTGCCCGAGAGCGACCCCAGCAAGATGGACTTTGGCGGCGATAAGTCCAAAGCGTGGAAAGATATTTGGGGTTGCGGGCAAGGTATTGGTTCTGTCAACAAGATTCAAAGCACCGCAGCGTTTATTGCGCAACTCAAGGCGGAATACGCGACAGCCAAGGCGCGTTTGCTGGCTTGACTGCCGCGTCGCTACGCTCCTCGCAGTGACGATGGCCGTCATTGCAAGTGAAGCGAAGCAATCAACCGAAGTGGCAGATGTAGTGGTAAGCCTCTGCCACCTTGATCTCGAACGAGGAGTTGGCCGCCACGTTGAACTTGTCGCCAGGTCCTGCGGCATGCCATACATCTGATCCAGCCAACTTGTACTCGCAGGCACCCGCCACGCATTCCATGATTTCAGGCGCAGCGGTGTTGAAGGTCAGGGTCGACGCCAGCACCACACCCACAGACTTTTTCTCGCCATTGGCCAGCGTCACCGTGTGGCTGACGCATTTGCCGTCAAAAAATACATTGGCTTTGGTGGCGACGCTGCCGCCTTGGATTTGTTCGGTCACCATGGTTATGCCTTTTTCTTGGCCGCAGCTTTGCGAGCAGGGGTTTTGGCCGCACGCGCAGCCCGTTCGTTTTTCAGATTGCCAGCGATGCGCATGCGCAAGGCGTTGAGCTTGATGAACCCGCCAGCATCCGCCTGGTTGTAAGCGCCACCGTCATCGTCAAAGGTGGCGATGCGGGTGTCAAACAGGCTGTCGGTTTTGCTCTCGCGGCCCACGCACATGATGGTGCCCTTGTAGAGCTTCAAGCGCACTTTGCCGTTGGCCGTGGCTTGCGAGGCGTCGATCAAGCCTTGCAGCAGTTCACGCTCGGGGCTGAACCAGTAGCCGTTGTAAACCAAGCGGGCATAACG
>RFMX01000294.1 GCA_009927495.1 Betaproteobacteria bacterium | reverse complement strand
TGGCTGTTGGTGACAGTTGCGCCAATGGGAATGCGCACCCCATTGCTGGCCTGCAACACAATCAGCAATGGCCGACCCGATGTGGCGTTGAATTTCAAGCGCACGATGGAGCCGTCCACGGGCGCCACGCTTTGACTGACATTGGCTACCTCGAGTTCGGCGGATGCGCCCTCTAAGCTGATTTGTACGTCATTCAGGTAATAAGGCGAAAGGTAAGGCAGCACACCAAAACCCCCGCTGTTGATGCGCGCTGTGCTACCCAACAAGCCTGCCCCTTCGCCTTGGGGCACTTCCACGATGGCAAAAGTGTCACCCACCGTCGGCGCCAACAGCAGGCCACCGCTGTGCGCCACCACGCTGCCACTGGCGCTGAGGCCAGTTTGTTGACCGCCACCCGTCGAAGAGGAAAGCGAGGCCCCTATGTTTCCATAACGGTGTTGCAGGCTGGCAGAGGCGCTGGAGGTGCCAAAGTCGCCGGTTTGGGATTGGCTGAGGTTGTAGTTGAGTGGGTAGGCGGGGTTGTTGCCGTAAAAGCCCAAGCTAGTGCTGCCGGGGTCATGGTCTTTTTGGCTGTAACTTGCACTCACGCCGCCTTGGGTAGAGGCCAAGCTCAGGGGAATCGATGCAGTGAGGCTGAAGGTGTTGGATGGAGCCAATGCACTGGAGCTGGTGGCGTGGTCTAAGTTGACTGAGAAGTTGATAAGTCCAAGGTTGTTGGCATAGCCCAAACGCAGTTGTTGGGTAATGGCATTTTGCCAAGTGCGTTGCTGTGACGCAGACACATTCACCCCTCCCCATTGATTCAAGCTCACACCCAAACCAATGAAACGGTTGCTCTTGAAACTGTCATTCGCGAACAAGGTGGCTGCTCCACCCGTGAGTCCCGTGCTAGGGGTGGTATAGGTTCTCGATTGGTTGGCAACGCCTGCTGACAGTTGAATGCGGTCCCAACGAGGAGACCCATAGATGAGATTTTGCGCAGACCCTTTGGTGGTGATCTGATCCGAGGTAGTGAAGCGCGAGAACAAGCTGTTGACACTGACTGAGCCCATGGCGGTGTTAAACCCCGCTTGTATGCCGGCATTGCTGTAATTGGGTGCCAGCAACACTTCCACCCCAGGTGTGAGAAAGTCGTTCAGACCAAAGCGAACATAGGTTTGCAACACACTGGGTTTTTGCTGCACAGCGCTGGCATTGCGATACACGCCCGCAGCGATGTTGTACAGGTAAGCACCGGGTTTGAGTTTGCCAGCTGTTTGGCTGTAAGGCACGACAAAACTTTGCTGTGAACCGTCTGCCTCGGCAATGACCACCTGCAAATCGCCCACCGAGGAAACCGGATTGATGTCATCGAACTCAAACGGACCAGGAGGCACCGTTTGTTCAAAAAAAACCACCTTGTTTTGCGACACACGTACGCGTGCATTGGTGCGGGCCACACCGCGTATGACGGGTCGGTAGCTTTTTTCCTCATCGGGTAGCAATCCCTCTTCGGAGCCCAAACGCACGCCCTGCAGTGGTGTGGAGCCAATGATGGGGCTGTTCGATGCGATATTGCCCAATGCCAAATGGGCTTTGAGGTCTACCAATGGTCGTTTGATCACGGTTTCACCGTTGACATACTGGCTGTTGTTCTGGCTATTGCTTCGGCTTTGTGACAAGTAACTGGTATGGCGTAACTGCCATCCCTCTACATTCAAACCAGAGTTCAAGCTTAAAAAATGGGAGTTGAAATTTTGGGTGCTGTAGTTGTTCAGGGCGTAATTGATGAAGCCCGCGTTCTCTCCTCGGGTGAGCATGTCAGCAGGCACGCTTTGGCGGGTTTGTCGGGTTAAAAACGCTTGGGCAACGGTTAATTCCAAACGCAAATCGCTGCTGTCAAAAGCACTTCTGGCACCTGTGACCCAGTCTTCGATAAACAAACAGCGAGGCAAGGTGGTGTCTGTTGGACCGGTCGTTGATGGTTTGTCTGCAACCCTTATCAGTTGTAAACCTTGTGGGCTGATGAAGTTTGGTTTCACCCCTAATTTTTGAAACAAATCAGAGGAGATGCAGGCACGGGCTTCATCACCATCGGGTGGCAATACAAAAAGCACATTGCTTTTAGAGACCAACACGCCATTGCGGTAAACCTCTGCGTCCATGTTGCCAGGGCGTACTTTGCCCAAACGTTTTATCTCCAGCGGGCTTAAATTTCGAAAAGCTTTGCCACGCAAAAAATCCATGTCGAACTCGATGTCATCTTCCAAGGGTGAGCGGTTTGGCTTGGTCTCCAAAGGTTTGGGTGTGGTCGCAGGTGCCAAGGCCAACAGGTCGGGCCGTTTGGAAAAAATCTGTCGACGCTCTAGCGGTCGCAACGGCAGTTCGGTGTGAACATCCGTTTGATCGGGTGATTGGAGTCGAACTGTTAAGGGTATGTCGCTGCGCAGGGGAAGTACATCATGGACATGAAAGCGACCCAGAGGAAATTGCTGTTCAAACAGGATGAAACCGTTTTGCTCCAGTTGCAGCACGTGTTCCGCACTTACCTCGCCTTGTAGCTCTACCAGTAAAGGGTCATCGGGGTTGGCTTGGACAGTGGTGGCTTCTACCCAACTGAGCGACGCCACGGACGGGGTTTGCATCATGGCGTCGCCAAAGGCCTGGGTTGCGCATGCGTGGTTGACACCCACGCACAGCCCCAGACCCACAACCCAGCGGGGCAAGCTGGGGGAAGAGCGCGCGTTACGAAACATCGGTGTGTCCAAAGCAAGGACCCGTTCAACAGCGCAGTGGGGCTCAACTGCCGCTAAGGCTGATGGGGTATTCCTTGGAACTGGCACCCCCAAAGTCATTGATGAAGTCCACTTTCATCGATGAATAGGTCTTGCTGAGTTTGCCTACTTCGCCTAAGGGAATACTGGCACTGCCCTTGGGTGGCAGCATCCCACCATCCACGGTCGTGGTGTAGTTACCGCCTGCGCCCAAGCTGATGCCAAAAAAAGACATGTTGTAAGGTGTGGGATTGGTGCCTTCGGCCACCCAGGTGTTATCCTTTTGGACCACCTTCCAGCTGACCTTGTCCAATTGCTCCATGGGGTCACCCTTGAGGGCCTTGGGGCGGTAAAACACCTTGATGCGTGTACGAACAGCAAAGCTGAGTTTGTTCTCTTCGGCTGTTTTTTGCGGCAACTCCAACATATTGAACCAAAACACGCTTTCGCGGTCTGCAGGCAGTGGATCACCAGTAAATACCAGTCGCACTACCTGACTGGCGTCGGGCTTGAGCCTGGCTACAGGGGGTGTCAGGTTGAAAGGTGAAACCGCCTCCTCTGGCGTTGCGTTGGGGTTGCCGTCGTCCAACCACATTTGTACAAAGGCCGGACGTTCTTTGCTGACGTTGCTGATCTTGAAAGACACGTCGCGTTTAGGTTCTTGGTAAATCACCCGTGTGCTATCAATGATCATGTCAGCCTGCGAAACAGTGGCCAAGCTTGTCAAAACCAGGGCCAGCAGACGCACAGGCCATGCGAATGGCAGGGCCCAAGCCAGAGGGCGCGAAACGTGAACAGGGTTCAAAGGTGGGTACATCGTGGTCTTCTCGGTGGTAAAAAAGGGGTTTGAGCCCCACCGAGAAAAACCAGATGAACCGCTGTCAACGGTAGGTCAGTGTCACCATTTTTTTAGTGATATTTGTGCCGTTGAGTGAGGACAGGGTTTCTTCGCCGATGAGGGCAATCTGCATGTGTGACATGGGGTTGCCAGGTCCACGGGTCAAACCGCAGGACTGTCCCGTGAGGTGTGTTTGTGCTTTGAGTTGTTCGAGTCCGCCTGCTTGCACAAGGCAACCGGGGGAGGTCAGGACGCCGCGTATTTCCAGCATTCCGTTTTGAGCATGGGCAGCAACACACATAAGGGTCAGAATCACGATCAACGCCAAGGGCTTGGTCGGGTCTTTGATGGCTTGCACGTTCATGGTTTTCCTTTGTATCGATCGGTGTTTCCAGCACCTGAATGGTGTGGATTGAATCGAAACAAAGGACTGGACGCAAAAACTGCTTTAGCATTAAAAACACTTCGTCAATGTCACATTTAAGCGGGGTTTTCGGTTCTCCTTGGTGGGTGTTTTATGTACTTTTCAATTCTTTTGAGAAAGTTTCAGATCGCTTCTCAAACACAGAAAAAAACGCTGTTACTTTTCAATCTGTGTTTTTTTTGTTGAAACCAAGCCCACCTCCTCAATTCAGTTTGAGCAAAAAGGGCAAAAAAACCGCAACGTTGCCAGCGCTCACATCGTCTGCCCCAGTGAGTGATGTCAATGCCGTGGGTGCAGTGACGTAGCGAACCCCGAGAGTGAGACGGGGGCTGGGGTCGGTGGGATTTTGTTTGCTGTTCATCGCTTCATTCAGAGGCTGGGGTTGGTTCAAGTCCAACGGCACAAAGCCACCTGTTGCGTCAATCAAACCGATTTGTACAAACACATTTTGGGCAGGACGTTGCAAGGCCGTGTTACGCAGCAAGCCCGAGCGTGGCGCTATGGCGGCCATGGCGCCGTCAAACACCAGTTGCATCGATGCATTGAAATTGCTGTCGCACAAAATGCTTGTGAATTGGTTTTTTAAATCGATGTCAAAGCGGGTGATGGGGCTAAAAATATCGTTATTCAACGCGGTGGTTTTGAGTGGGGGCAGCAACACGACCAAATTGCCGCTTGCGCCGTTTTGCGCAAAACTCACCGCACACGTGGAAGCGTTGATTTGGCTTTGCAAAACCAGGTATTTGTCTAAGGTGGTGTCAATCGCTTGCGCATGAACAGTTTGGCCTAGCATCAACCAAGCCGCAACGATCCAAGGATGACAAACATGTTTTTTCATGGATTGACTTTTTGAAAACGTATGCATAGCAAGGTGTGTTCCAACGCTGGCGCTGACCACAGCCAGCAGGCCTTGGCTGGCCTGTCTGGCTGGCATGCCGCCTGGCAAATCACTTGTACCAAACGTTCAAAGGAATGGTGGTTGAAAACGCGCCAGCGGTGACCGAGGAAGAGGTACTTGTTCTGACCATTTGCGCTGTCAATGCAATGGTGTCTGTGGGGTTGGCACCAGGTGAGGAGGTGGAACCTGAAAGCAATGTGCCGTAAGGGGCGACGCCGTTGGCAAAGTTAACAGCGGTCGTCCCTGTAGTGACAGAGGCGCCTGTGGAAGTGCTGATTCTCACGCCCACGTTGGCCGCTATATTGGAGGCAGAGCCACTGCTCAGCAAAACAGTGGTACCAGAGACGGTGGTGAATTGGCTGCTGGGAATGTTGACCCCAATATCCCACTTGCTCGCACCACTGAAGGTGCAGTTGGAGCCATCGGGGTTTTTGACGGAGAACAAAGCAGTTTGTGGGTTGCCAATCGGACCGCCTGGTGTAGTTTGTTGGTTGGCCAGCGTGGTGGTGAACGTTCCCAGGTTCAGCGTCTTGCTGCCAGAGCCGGTGGAACCGGCGTCGCCCATGTTCAAAACGCAGGTGGTGGATGAAATTTGACCATTGATGACCAGGGTTCCCGAGTCCAAAGCTTGCGCTTGGGCCGTGATTTGTAAAACTGTCAAAGCAAGCAAAGCGGGTTTACGAAAATGACGCATGGAGAAGTCCTTTGAAATGAGGTTGAAATAAGAGATAACTACTTAATGCATACATATCTCTTAATATGAATACTAAAAAATTCAAAAATATAATGCAATACTTTTGGCTATAAATAATTCAAAATTTTTATTAAATAGCTAAATATCTATAAAAATAGTTGTATTTTGTAAACAAATATACCGATTTAGACTTTAAGCCACAATGCACCCCATGCTGATACACCCTCAATTCAACCCCGTTGCCTTGTCATTAGGCCCTTTGTCCGTCCACTGGTACGGTATTTCTTATCTGGCGGCCTTTGTGCTTTTTGTGTTGCTGGCGCGGCAACGCCTCAGTCATCCCCCTTATGCGGCGTTGAAAGCGCAAGGCGTGTGGTCGGTGCAAGACATAGACGATGTGATGAGTTGGGGTGTATTGGGTGTGGTCTTGGGCGGTCGTTTGGGCTACTGCCTTTTTTACAAACCCGCTTACTTCGCCGAACATCCGTTGGAGGTGCTCTACCTTTGGCAAGGCGGTATGAGTTTTCATGGGGGCATGCTGGGCGTGATTCTGGCCATGGCCTTATGGGCCAGGCTGCGTGCTCGCCATTGGTTGCAAGTGACAGACTTTGTGGCGCCGTGTGTGCCCACCGGTTTAGCCGCAGGTCGGGTAGGCAACTTTATCAATGGTGAGTTGTGGGGTCGGGCTGCCGATGTGAACCTGCCTTGGGCCATGGTGTTTCCGCAAAGTGGCAGCTTGCTGCCGCGCCATCCCTCGCAGATTTACCAGTTTTTGTTAGAAGGCTTGTTGCTGTTCGGGGTACTGTGGTGGCTGGCGCGAAAGCCGCGACCGCTGGGTTGGGTGTCTGGCGCTTTTTTGCTTGGCTATGGGGCGCTGCGATTTACCGCCGAATATTTCCGTGAACCCGACGCTCACCTCGGCCTCCTGGCCATGGGCTTAAGCATGGGGCAATGGCTGTGTGTACCTATGGTGCTGACAGGTGTTGCTTTGATGCTGTGGTCACTTCGCCATGGCGATCAGACGACATAACCGCTAAGGGCGATGACACAATGCTCGCATGAATGCCAACCTCTATGTCGCCTTGCGCCAAGGCTTTCCCCAAGACCTCGACAACCTCGCCATCGAAACCGACCAAGGTTTGTGCTACAGCTGGCGGGACTTGGAGCGGGCAAGTGCCATGCTGGCCAATTGGCTGGACAGTCTGCAATTGCCCAGAGGCTCGCGCATAGCGGTGCAGGTGGATAAATCCGTCGAGGCCATGATGCTGTACCTGGCTACGCTGCGCGCAGGACATGTGTTTTTGCCGTTGAACCCAGCTTACCAAAGCGCAGAGCTAGATTACTTTATCGGTGACGCTGAACCCGCTGTGGTGGTGTGCACACCAGCGAACTTTGGTTGGGTCAGCAAATTGGCGTTTCAAAAGGGCAGCCGTTATGTGATGACCTTGGACGACCAGCGGGGAGGCAGCTTGCTGCAACGCGCCGCCCACCACAGCGATCAGCATGTTGCCGCCCTGTGCCGCCCTGACGACCTTGCTGCCATTTTGTACACCAGCGGTACCACTGGGCGCAGCAAAGGTGCGATGCTCAGCCACGGCAACCTGCTCAGCAGCGCTGAGTGCCTGCACCGTTACTGGGGCTTTACCGCAGACGATGTGCTGCTACATGCTTTACCCATCTTTCATGTGCACGGCCTGTTTGTGGCCATCCACGCGGCGTTGTTCAGTGGATGCACTGTGCGGTGGCACGCCAAATTTGAACCCTCACGGGTGCTGGATGACCTGCCGCGGACCACCGTATTCATGGGCGTGCCCACGTTTTACACCCGCTTGCTTGCCATGCCTTTGTTAAATGCGCAAGTCTGTAGCCAGATGCGCCTGTTCATCTCGGGCTCTGCGCCCATGCTGGTCGATACTTTTGAGCAATGGCAGCAACGCACTGGCCACACGGTGCTAGAGCGTTACGGCATGAGCGAAACACTGATGCTCACCTCCAACCCTTACCGCGCTGACGAGCGTTTTGGCGGTCTGGCAAAGCGGGTGGGCGGCAGCGTAGGCTTTCCGCTGCCCGGTGTGACGTTGCGTATTGCCAATCCGCAGCACCAGGAGGTGGCGCTGGGCGAGGTGGGCAGCATACAAGTGAAAGGCGCGAATGTGTTTGCAGGCTATTGGCGCATGCCCGAGAAAACCGCGCAAGAGTTCACCGCCGATGGCTTTTTCATGACTGGCGACATGGGCACCCGTGATGCACAAGGGTATGTGCGCATCGCAGGGCGCAGCAAGGACCTCATCATCAGCGGTGGCTTGAATGTTTACCCTGTGGAAATTGAGGACGCGTTAAACAAGCTTCCAGGTGTGCTGGAAAGTGCTGTGGTTGGTATTCCCCATGCCTGATTTCGGTGAAGTGGGTTGCGCGTTTGTGCTGGCCAAGCCTGGTGTCACCCTGGATCCTGCTGTTTTGTTGCAAGCTTTGAAAGCACAACTGGCTAACTTCAAAATACCCAAACAGTGCGTGGTGCTGGCCGAGTTGCCGCGAAACGCCATGGGCAAGGTGCAGAAGAATGTGCTTCGTGAGATGGCTTCGGCCTAACGGCCTCGCCATGACGTCATTGCGAGCGCAGTGAAGCAACCCAAGCCGCATGGACTGCCTCACCCAACGCAATCACAGCTAACGCATAGTAGCTGCTGCGGTTATAGCGGGTAATCACAAAGAAGTTGTCGGTACCAGCCACGTAGGTGGGCGCGTCGTCGGCGTTGAAAAGTTGCACCAATGCCAAGGGCTGGGCAAAGCCAGAGGCGTCCAAAACCTCCACACCTTTGTCTCGCAGGTGAGACAGCGACCAGGTGGGCACGATGTCGGGTGCCAAGAGCGCCGCAAGAT
The DNA here is from genome assembly GCA_009927495.1 of Betaproteobacteria bacterium. Classification (GTDB taxonomy): domain Bacteria; phylum Pseudomonadota; class Gammaproteobacteria; order Burkholderiales; family Burkholderiaceae_C; genus Limnohabitans. The sequence continues at coordinate 2,864 of RFMX01000294.1, read as the reverse complement.
CGGCATCGTTGGCGCTGACCTTCACCTCAAAGTGTGTGGGCATGCCGGTTTGCCAACCATAGGCTTGAAAGTAATGTGCTACAGAACCAATCGCATCTACCGCACTGTGCGATAAGTCGATGCGCCCATCGCCATCAAAGTCCAGCGCAAACTTGGCAATGCTGGAAGGCATGAACTGCGGCCATCCACTGGCACCAGCATAGCTACCCAACTGGTTTTTCAATGTGGGCTGCGCATGCAGTTGTTCAAGATGGTGTCCCAATTCGTTTTCAAAAAACGCTTGACGCTCACTGGCATACGGATGGTCTTTGGGAAACGCCAAACTCAGTGTTGCCAAAGCATCCAACACCTTGAACTGCCCTTGGTGCTGGCCAAAAAACGTCTCCACGCCCAACACGCCAAGCACATAGCTGGCAGGCACACCATAGCGTTCTTCGGCACGCTTGAGCGCATCCGCATGTAAGCGCGCAAATGCAACGCCCGCTTGTATGCGTTCTGTTTGCAAAAACCGGGCGCGGTAGGCCTGCCAGTTTTTCGCTGTGGGTGCGTTAGGGGGTAAGACCATTTGCTGCACTTGCGGCAGCAAATGCGCTGCCGCGATGTTTTGTTGTACCCATGCTTTGGGTAATTGACGTTCGGCGCTCAAGCGCTGGGCCAGGGCTTTAACCGCAACGGTGTTGCCAAAGGCTTTGCCTATCAGCACTTTGGTTTTGGAGGCTTTGTGTGGCTTTTGGTTTTTGTGCTGCGCTGCGGTGGCAAAGCCGGGTGCGCACAGCATCAAAAACAAACAGACACACGCTAAAGCAGTGTTGCGGCTTATGTTCAGAGGGAGAAAAACGGTCATGGGTTTTGAGTGTAGCCAAGCTGAGCGCTTATAGGCGTGTTAAGCTCATTTTCAGATGGATACCTTGACTGCTTTTCTTGCGCCTTGGTTGCAAACCGAGGTTCAACCTTTGCTTTTGAAAGAGTTGGCTTTGCTGGCCATGGTGCTGTTGTTATCGTGGTTGGTTACCCGACAGCTGAGCCACTTTGCCAGTGGGGGCTCGGTGCTGTTTGGCCGAGGTTTGTTTGACGGTTTGCTGTTTCCCATGCTTGCACTGGCCTTGACCTATGTGGCTCAAGTGGTGTTTTTAAAGCAGCAAACCCCCATGCTGTTAAAGTTGGCGATACCGGTGCTGTGGTCGTTGGCGCTGATTCGCTTGAGTGCACGTGTGCTCATGGCGGTGTTTCCGGTATCGCCTTTGGCGCAACTCACCGAGCGATTGATCTCTTGGCTGGTATGGGGCGTAGCGGTGCTGTGGATCACCGACTTGCTGCCTTTGGTCGCTACCGAAATGGAGCAGGTGCAATTGCACTTTGGCAAAGTGCGCCTGGATGCCAGAACCCTGTTAGAGGGGGTGCTGTCTTGCGGTTTGGTGCTGATACTCAGCCTGTGGTTGTCAGCCACCATCGAAAACCGCTTGCTGGCGCAAGCCGTCAGCGATTTGTCCATGCGCAAAGTCGCGGCCAACTTGCTTCGAGCAGTATTGCTTTTGGTCGGTTTGCTGTTTGCCTTATCGGCGGTAGGCGTGGACTTGACGGCTTTATCGGTTTTGGGCGGCGCGTTTGGTGTGGGCTTAGGCTTGGGTTTGCAAAAACTGGCCGCCAACTATGTCAGCGGTTTTGTGGTGCTGGTAGAGCGCTCGGTACGTATTGGCGATTACATCAAAGTCGATGGCCTAGAGGGCCGCGTCACTGACATCAAAACCCGCTACACCTTGCTGCGCGACCCCAGCGGGCGAGAGTCCATCATTCCCAATGACATGCTGCTGACCCAGCGGGTGGACAACCTGTCTTTGAGCGACCCGCAAATCGCGGTGCATTGCACCTACCCCTTGGGGACAGATGTGGACATCGATCGGGTTCTGGGCTTGCTTAGTAGCGCTGCTTTGCAAAGCGAGCGGGTGTTGCGCGAGCCCCCGCCACAGGCCTTTTTAAGCAAAGTCGAATCCGCTGGCTTGGAGTTCACCCTGGTCACATGGGTGAGCGACCCCGAATCGGCTTACTTAAAAACCCGCTCGCAAATCAACACCGCTGTAGTGCAGGCTTTGCATCAAGCCGGTATAGAGCTTCCCAAAGCCCCGCAACAGGTTTTTATGCGTGCGCCAGCCCCTTGAATCTAAAAGACTTTTTCTTATCGGGTGTAAAAAAGCACGGTCGTTCTTAAATATTTTTGCTTTCGTCTAGAATGACGTAACGTCAACTTGCAACCCTTTATTTCCCTGGAGAAAACCCATGAAGGCACTGGTCGCGGTCAAGCGCGTGGTGGATTACAACGTCAAAGTTAGGGTCAAGTCAGACCAAAGCGGCGTGGACATTGCCAACGTCAAAATGAGCATGAACCCGTTTGACGAAATCGCGGTGGAAGAAGCGGTTCGCTTGAAAGAAAAGGGCGTGTTGACCGAGGTCATCGTGGTGTCCTGTGGCGTCACCCAGTGCCAAGAAACCTTGCGCACCGCCATGGCCATCGGGGCTGACCGTGGCATTTTGGTGGAAACCGCCGAAGAACTGCAGCCCTTGGCGGTGGCCAAACTGCTCAAAGCCTTGGCCGACAAAGAACAACCTGGCTTGGTTATCTTGGGCAAGCAAGCGATTGACGACGATTGCAACCAAACTGGCCAAATGCTGGCCGCGTTGGCCGACTGGCCACAAGCCACCTTTGCCTCCAAAGTGGAATTGGCCGATGGCCATGCCTTGGTCACCCGCGAGGTGGACGGTGGTTTGGAAACCCTGAAGCTCTCCATGCCCGCGGTCATCACCACCGATTTGCGCCTGAACGAGCCGCGTTATGTGACGCTGCCCAACATCATGAAGGCCAAGAAAAA
>RFMX01000155.1 GCA_009927495.1 Betaproteobacteria bacterium | reverse complement strand
GGGCAACGAGGTGGGCACCGTGGGCCAAGGCAGCCGTGCCATGGTGCGGGTGCAAACCTTGAAAGACCAATTGAAGGTGGTGTGGGGCGACAACCCCGAAGAAACCTGCCTGGTGGAATATGCCTTGAATGAAACCACCAAGGCCAATGCCAACGGCTTCACCCATTTGAAGCTCAGATGTGAGGTCGCCAGCGCTGCTGAAAAAACCGCACAAACACTTACCCAAGGACGTTGACATGGTTCGGTTGTTAGACACATTCACGGCTGCCCGCATTCTTCGCCTGATGCGCACGATGTTGACCTTGTGGGTGTTCTGCTGGGGCATGGGTGCAGGAGTCAGTCATGCGCAAGATTGCACTAACCGCCAGGTCGTGGTGAATAAAAACATGAAGCCCAATATCCAATTCAGCGTGAACAATATCTCCGGCGCCAAAGTGTTGGACACCTTTTCATCCACCTTGACTTTCACAGGATGCTCTGGGTTTGCCAATACACCCGTTACGTGGCAATTACGTTTGGACCCTGTGTTTGAAGTTACAACACCAGGTGCCTACCAACTCAACGGTAATATTTTTGAAGGGACAATGTGGGCTTCGTGCTTTCGTGCTGGACAATGCTTTGACACCAACAACGCGGAAGTGAGGGTGAGCACATCGAACACCAATGGCATTGCCCTCAAGAATCGGACCACGATCACAGGAACGCAAACCAATGGGGCCAACTGTCTCACTATTAAAAGCTTGAACTCTGGATTTGCTGGAACAGCCTCTTTGTTTGAAATTGACACCCTATTGAATGGCTGTTCCACTGTCGTTTACAAAGTAGATTTTTCAGTGACCCAAGAAACGGTTTTTGCCCCCAGCAACGCGACGACATTGAAGTTTAATTTTTTACCCGCTGTGTTTCCGTTTGGTGTCTTATCGGGACCAGGTCAGATGGGATCATCTGCATACACTCTATTTACAACTGGTGCTAATTTGGTATCCGCCAGCGGCACCTGCGCGCTCTCTTTGTCAAACTCCAATCTAGACATGGGTATGATCTCACCAGAGGTCATCACTCGCACCAATGGCGCGGTCGTCAGCAAACCTTTGACCATAACCGTGAACAATTGCACAGGCTATGCCAGTGGCAAAAAAAAAGTCATGCAATGGGTCTTTACTACCCCCCACAGCAGCGACCTCA
>RFMX01000209.1 GCA_009927495.1 Betaproteobacteria bacterium | reverse complement strand
CCCGCCTCAGGTTCAAGCAAAACCTCAGGCCAAGCCTAGGCCTGACATCCCCAAAGAACTCAGGCAGATAGAGCCTCAGGTCAAACAGCAAGCTAGAAGCAGTGCTTCCAAAGGCTCAAGGGTCGACATCAAAGCCTGAGCGCTGCCATGACATCCAGCCAGCTTCGCCTTCACGCCCTCGACAACCTGCGCAGCGTGATGATGTGGCTGGGTATCGTCTTACATGTCAGCCTTTTACATGCGACCTACCCAACCGCCCCCGTGACATTGCGCGATACCCAAACCTCGCTGGGGGCAGATGTGCTGGTGGGCTTTATTCACGCTTTTCGAATGCCCGTCTTTTTGTTTTAGGGGTTTTTTGTCTTGTTTCTGACACAGCAACACGGTTTGTCCAATATGCTGCTCAATCGCTTCGAACGCATTGTCCTGCCATTTGCAGTTTTTTGGTTGCTGATTTTTCCGCCTACGGTTTGTATTTATGTGGCCTATCTTTTTCGCATGAGTCATGGTGTTTGGGGTATTGATTTTGAGGTGCTCCATAACGCCTCCACCCCTACCAAGCGTTTGTCCGAAGAACCTTTGTCAGTGTTTTTTTAAACGGCAAAAAATACAGCTGAACTAAAAAGAGCGTGGCAAACCCAGCACATGCTCAGCCATATAGGCATAAATCAAATTGGTGGAGATGGGTGCGACTTGGTACAAACGGGTTTCGCGAAATTTACGCTCGACATCGTATTCACTGGCAAAGCCAAAACCGCCATGGGTTTGCAAACACACATTGGCAGCTTCCCATGAGGCTTTGGCGGCCAAGTATTTCGCCATATTGGCTTGGGCGCCACAGGGCTGTGCTGCGTCAAACAGTTCGCAAGCCTTCCAGCGCATCAGGTTAGCCGCTTCGGTTTCCATGTAAGCGTCAGCAATCGGAAATTGAACGCCTTGGTTTTGCCCAATGGGTCGGCCAAATACCACCCTGTCATTGGCATAGCGGCGAGAGCGGTCGATGAACCAATAGGCGTCCCCAATGCACTCGGCGGCAATCAATATTCGCTCGGCATTCAACCCGTCCAGAATGTAGGAAAAGCCTTTGCCTTCCTCGCCTATCAAGTTGTCAGCCGGAATTTCCAGTTGATCGAAAAAGACTTCATTGGTTTCGTGGTTGACCATATTGCGAATCGGCTTGATGGTCATGCCATGCTTTAAAGCCATGTTCACATCCACGATAAAGATGGACATGCCTTCGCTTTTGCGCTTGACTTGGTCTAAGGGCGTCGTGCGTGCCAACAAAATCATCAGTTCTGAATGCTGCAGCCGGGAAATCCACACTTTTTGACCGTTGATGACGTAGCGGTCGCCGCGTTTGACCGCCGTGCTTTTGAGTTGGGTGGTGTCTGTGCCGGTGGTGGGTTCGGTCACCGCCATGGACTGAAGTCGCCATTCACCGGTCGCTATTTTGGGAAGGTAATAGGCTTTTTGCTGTGCAGAGCCATGGCGCAACAAGGTACCCATGTTGTACATCTGGCCATGGCATGAACCAGCGTTACCCCCGCTGACATTGATCTCTTCCATGATGACCGAGGCCTGCGCCAAACCCAGTCCAGAACCGCCGTACGCTGTGGGGATCAAGGCGGCTAGCCAACCCGCGCCTGTTAGCGCTTCGACAAAGGCTTGTGGGTAAGCACGTTGCTCGTCAATGTTTTGCCAGTAAGTGGCATCAAAACCAGCGCACAAAGCTCTGATGGCGTCGCGCAATTCTTGGTGTTCGTCAACTGGTGGTAGTTCAGTGGTCATCTGTGTTTTTTGAATTCAGCATCAGCTTGCATTGTCAGCCAATCTTGGTGGTCCTGAGCCCACAAGCGACAATGAATGCCATCGGAATGCATTTGGGCATTCACACGCATACGCCGTTGGTCTGCACACTCAAAGATGGGTCGCACCGCTTTGAATGAAAAGCGTTTGATGGCTTTGTCGGTATGCTGACCCAGCAAATCCAATAACAAGGTGGCGATCAAGGGCCCATGAACCACCAAGCCAGGATAGCCTTCGACCTCACTGGCGTATTTGCGGTCGTAATGAATGCGGTGTGCATTGAACGTCAACGCCGAGTATCGAAACAACAAAACATCGTCTGGCACAGTGTCGCGGCTCCACACTTGTGCAGCGCCATCACCCGACTCAGCCATGGTGTGCGCTGACACAGGTGGCAAAGGCTTGTCAGTGGGTGCAGCATGTTCACGGTAAACAATATCGTGCGTCTCACGCAAACACAAGCCTTGTGCGCCATGGTACTGATGCTCTACACACACAAAGACCAAGTCTCCACCACGTCCTTTTTTGGGCGTGACAGATTGAATCGTCGATATACGCGTGAGGGTTTCGCTCAGGTGAATAGGGGCTATGAAGTCGAGATTTCCCCCTGCCCACATGCGTCTTGGCAGGGGCACTGGGGGTAAAAAGCCGCCACGCTTGGGATGTCCATCCTCACCCAGCTCCGACTGCTTGGCAGCGGGCAAAAAATACAGCCAATGCCATAAAGGTGGCAAAGGGTCACCTTCTTGCAAAGCGTTATCTCGGTCAAGCAGCGCAGACATAGACCGCACAGGTGCAGCAGTGATGGTGTCTTGGCGGGTTTCTTGTTTGCCAACCCAACCATTTAAAAATGATGCATCAAATTCAGCCATCAAAACACCGAGTGATCACCCAATTGCACATTTGCTTGACCCGCAAGCAATTGGTCGTAGTGCGCAAACAGGGTTTGTGTTCCGAAAGAAGGCGTGACCAGCGCATCGTACTGCTGGGTTTGGGCATCCCACACCAGCATGGATTCGGTGGCGTAGTAGCGGCCAATGCGAGCGAGTTCGGCCTTGGCCGCTAAGCTTGGCATAAACCATCCCAACACTCTTAATACTTGGATGATCACGTCCAACAGCGCCACAGGCACCTGTTTGTATTTGGGCGGTTTCCCCATGGCTTTGAACAAATACTCACCCTGCTGCAAAGGTGTGATGGCGTCGCCAGGTCCACCGATGGGCAAGATTCGATTGTGCTTGGCAGGGTCGCTGAGACACTCGGCAATGAACATGCCCAGATCGTGGTCGCTGATCGGTTTGCAAGCGGTCAGCTGTCCGTCTGCAAACAGCAAGAACGGCTTGTTCTGTTGCAGCCTTTTAATTTGCCCAGACAGCGACTTGAAAAAAGCCGTGGGGCGAACAATGGAATACACCAACCCAGACTCGCATAACTCCTTTTCAAAAGCCAGCTTCGCTTGTTGAAAAGCCAGCAAAGGTTTTTGCACGCATATCGCCGACAACAAAACAAACTGCTTGATGCCTGCCTCTTTGGCGATTTGAAGTAACTGTGAATGGGCTTGGTAGTCAATCGCCCAAGCATCTCTGGGCGCACCAGTGCGTGAAGCCATGCAGGACACGATGGCGTCAAAATGCTCGCCTTGCAAGCCATTGTTTTTGACGGATTCAATCGACTGCACATCGCCAAAGCGAGGCTGCGCACCTGCAAGCAACGCATGGGTTTGGGTTTGGGATGGTTGGCGCACAAAGCAAACTACCTCGTGACCAGCATGGAGCAAGGCTTTGCAAGTGGCTTGGCCAATGGTGCCGGTGGCACCGAATAAAAGTACGCGCATAAGCGAACTAGTTTAAGTTGCCAACTTTGATGGGTAAAGGGGGTATTCGTTGGTTAGCTGGCGGAAACGAAGGGATTCGAACCCTTGATGAGGCTCAACACCCCATACTCCCTTAGCAGGGGAGCACCTTCGGCCACTCGGTCACGTTTCCAGC
>RFMX01000160.1 GCA_009927495.1 Betaproteobacteria bacterium | reverse complement strand
AGGTATGTCCTTGCCCTACTCCTCCACCATGGCCAACCCGCACGATGAAATCCTTGGCAGCGCTAAAGAAGCTGCCAAGGTCTTGATTGAAGCCATCAAAAAAGACCTCAAGCCCCGCGACATCGTGACCAAAAAAGCGATTGAAAACGCCGTGGCGGTGATCATGGCCACCGGTGGCTCGACCAACGCAGTGCTGCACTTTTTGGCTATCGCCCACACGGCGGGCGTGGACTGGACCATCGACGACTTTGAGCGCATGCGCAAAAAAATCCCCGTCATTTGCGACTTGAAGCCCAGCGGCAAGTACCTGGCGGTGGACCTGCACAAAGCCGGCGGCATCCCGCAAGTGATGAAGGTGCTGCTCAAAGCGGGCCTGTTGCACGGCGACTGCATGACCATCACCGGCAAAACCGTGGCCGAAAACTTGGCCGATGTGCCCGACACCCCGCGCGCCGACCAAGACGTGATTCGGCCCATCAGCAAACCCATGTACGCCGAGGGCCATTTGGCGATTTTGAAAGGCAACCTCTCGCCCGAGGGCTGCGTGGCCAAAATCACTGGCTTGAAAAACCCCGTCATCACCGGCCCTGCACGGGTGTTTGACGATGAGCAGTCTGCGTTGAAAGCGGTGCTGGACGGCAAGATCAAAGCCGGTGACGTGATGGTGTTGCGTTACTTGGGCCCCAAAGGCGGCCCTGGCATGCCCGAAATGTTGGCACCCACCAGCGCCCTGATTGGCGCAGGTTTGGGCGAAAGCGTGGGCCTGATCACCGACGGTCGTTTCTCTGGCGGCACCTGGGGTATGGTGGTGGGCCATGTGGCACCTGAAGCGGCGGTGGGCGGCACGATTGCCCTGATCCACGAAGGCGACAGCATCACCATCGATGCACACCAATTGATGCTGCAACTGAATGTCGCCGACGAGGAAATCGCCAAACGCCGCGCCGCTTGGAAAGCCCCAGCACCTCGTTACACACGCGGTGTGCAGGCCAAGTTTGCCCACAATGCTTCCAGCGCCAGTAAAGGCGCGGTGCTCGACCTGTATTGAAAGGGGTTCACGTGAAACGTTTATTCACAGCCGTCTTGATGGGCTTGTGCCTCACAGCGCCTGCCATGGCCAGCAAAGAACTTGCGCAAGCTAAAAATTGCTTGGCCTGCCACGCGGTAGACAACAAAGTGGTGGGGCCTGCGTTCAAAGAAGTTGCCGCCAAATACGCGGGTGACAAAG
>RFMX01000145.1 GCA_009927495.1 Betaproteobacteria bacterium | reverse complement strand
CCCGCTTGCTCCAGTACACACCTTTTTCATCCACATCGATCTTGCGAACAATCTCGGGCAAAGGCTGGGTCAGCAGCGAGGTGAACATGGTCGCACTCAAAGCACCAAACTCGGGGATCATGGCGCAGGTACCGCGTGGATTGGGGCCACGAGGTGCCATCGATTCGATATACACCGCGATCACATCGCCAGGCTGAGCGCCTTCAACCATGATGGGGCCGTTTTGCGGATTGACAAAGGGCATGGTCAACACTTTGGAGGGCAGGTCTTGCTCGGTTTTAACCTTGCCTTCAAACGCGTCACGTGTCTCGACGATGATGCGATCACCAGGCTTAATGCTTAACACCGGCTGCGAGTAAGGGCCAATGGTGTAGTGGTAATTGCCTTGCTTGGCCTCGGTCAACTCGTGGGTGACCGCTTGACGACCTTGGGCCACGCCACGTTGGCGCATGATGGATTGATCTAACCATGACATAGAGCTACTCCTTTGACTCAAACTTGGGGGTGATGACGGTGCCAATCGGTGGCTTCTTGAAATGCCCAACCAGCGCGGATGACCATGTCTTCCTCAAAGTGGCGACCGACAAACTGGCAACCAATAGGCATGCCCTGGGGCGTGAAACCTGCTGGCAAAGTGATGGTCGGTTGACCCGTCATGTCAAACGGGCAAGTGAATTTCAACAAAGCACTGAGCAACTCAGCATCGGTCGCCAATTTGCTCATGCGCTCCCAGGTAGGCGCGGCAATACCGGTGGTAGGAATCAGTAGCAAATCGATGTCTTGGAACAAAGTGTCCACACGGCCTTTGAAGTCATGGCGACGCAAAATGATTTTTTGGTAATCCAAGCCGCTCAATGCATGACCCATGTCGATCAAACCAGCCAAGCCTGCGCCGTACTCTGACTTACGTGATGGATAAGTGGCCTCATGTGCCACCGCCGTTTCGACGCCACACAAGGGAAACCAGTCATCAATGGCTTGTTGGGGATCGGGGAATTTCACTTCTTTGACGATAGCGCCTTGCGCTTTGGCCACCTCGATCATGGCCATCAAAGCCTGTTTGCTGGGCTCGTCGATGCCTTCCAAACTCCACTTCAAATCGATACCGACACGTACCCCTTTAAGGCCTTTGCGCATGCTGGACAAATAATCTGGCACGGGCAACAAACTGGCGGTGGGGTCTTTGACATCCGCACCTGCAATCACGCCCAAAATGGCGGCTGCATCTGCCGCACTGCGCGTCATGGGTCCCAAGTGGTCTAAGGTGGCGGCCAACTCGAAAGCGCCGTAACGGCTGACCCGTCCCCATGTGGGTTTGATACCCGTAATGCCATTGGCTGCACACGGAAAGCGAATGGAGCCGCCAGTGTCTGAACCCAAGGAGCCGTAGCAAAGACCCGCCGCTGTAGCGACACCCGAGCCGCTGGAAGATGCGCCTGGCCATTGACCCGCACCCCAAGGGTTGACGGGTGGCATGATGTTGGGGTGGTGGTCGGCGTAAGCGCCTTCGGTGAGTTGCAACTTGCCCAAAATCACCGCACCCGCTTCGCGCAGTTTGCGCACCACGGTGCCATCTTCTGTGGGAATGTTGTTGGCATGGATGGTCATGCCAGCCGCGGTCTTGGTACCGGCTGTCCAACACAGGTCTTTGACTGCAATCGGTACGCCATGCAACGGCCCTTGGATTTGTCCTGCACCAATCGCTTTGTCAGCCGCTTGGGCGTCTGCCAATGCGTGCTCGGCCATGACAGTGGCGTAGCTTTTCAAGCTGCCATCGAGTAGCCCTATCCGTTTGAGCTGGGCTTGGGTAGCCTCGACTGAAGAAATTTGACGTGACTGAATGCGTTTGGAAATCTCCAGCAGTTCGGCGAAATGTGCTTGGTCTTGACTCATGGCAGCCCCTTGGTTAGTGGTTCCCATTGTGCGCGAAGGCGCTGGGATTTGTCCATCAAAAACTTTCCAATTCAAGTAAATTTTTGATGGTTTATTCGCCTTGCCTTCTCATCGCGAGGCAGCAAGTGCCGTGGTGATGAGGCCATAATGGGCTTTGTCATGCACCGACTTGAGGCATCACCATGAGCACATCTTCCCGCTGGAAACACCGCCCTGAAGGTTCGACTTGGGGCGACTTTGGCCCCGATGACCAGTTCGGCCGCATGAACTTGCTCACCCCCGCCAAGGTCATGCAAGGCATGGCTGAGGTCAAGCATGGCCTGAGCTTTAACCTCAGCTTGCCCTTGGACTTCCCCGGTGGCTCGGTGCTCAACCCCCGCCGCAGCCCGCCTGTGTTGCGCCCCACGGTGCGCAACGGCAAACCCAATATGAACTACCAAATGTGGTGCGACGACCACTTGTGCACCGATGTCATGAGTGACGACTTGGTCATCATGCATTTGCAGTACAGCACGCAATGGGACAGTTTGGCGCATGCAGGCTCTATGTTTGACGCCGATGGTGATGGTGTTCCCGAGGCGCTCTATTACAACGGCTTTCGCGCAGGTACCGATGTGATCGGCCCCGACCACAACGAGGGCGCAGGCATTTTCGATTTCATCAAAGTACCACGCGAATCCACCTCTTACGCCAAAGCTTTGGGCATCGAAAAAATGGCCGAACGCTGTGTGCAGGGTCGGGCTGTGATGATCGACTTGCACGCCCATGTGGGTAACACGGGCGCAATAGTGGGCTACGACATGTTGATGGACATCATGGCCAAAGACAAAGTGGTGGTAGAAGAAGGTGACATGGTGTGTTTACACACCGGTTTTGGTGAAGTGTTATTGGGTATGAACAAACAACCCAATGGCGCAGTGCTGGATAAAAGTGGTTCCACCTTAGACGGTCGCGATGAGCGGCTCAAGCAATGGATTACCGATAGCGGCTTGATCGCTCTGATTGCTGACAACTACGCGGTAGAAACCCATCCGGCCCTCCCCCATGCAGGCGCATGCGCCGCGCTGCCTTTGCATGAGCATTGCTTGTTTAAGCTGGGGGTTCACTTGGGCGAGTTGTGGCATCTCACGCCCTTGGCCAATTGGCTGCGAGCCCATGGCTGTTCAAGGTTTTTATTGACCGCGCCGCCCCTGCGCTTACCCGGGGCGATTGGCTCACCCGCAGCACCTATCGCTACGGTCTAAGCCGCCTTAAGTGGCGCAAACCTTGTTGATGAGGGCCTCGAAAAAGGATTTGGGCTGAGGCGTGTACCAACGAAAGTAACGTTTTTTGGGACCACCGCTTGCAGTTTGGGTGACGTTGCCGTTGCCCATGCGTCCATCAAAGTCGGTGAACTTGATTTGGCGTTGGCGAATGGTTTCACACTGGATATGCCGTACTGAGATTCGTGAACTGGTGAGGTAAGCACAGCTGTCACCTTGGCAAGCTTCTTTTTTATCTCTGGGGTAATCAGACATGGTGGTGACTTGTTTCATGCCGTCGACATCGCTGATGCTTGCCAAGTCGATGTAATGGTTTTCGCCAAACTCAGCATCTTGCATGATGGGTGTCCACTCCGCATGGGCGGCCGCTGTCAAGGCAAACAAACTTAAAACTAACAACCGCTTCATACATCGCTCCAGAAAAACTGTAAAAAACCTCTTGTCAGAGGAAAAGACTCAACCCTATTGTAGGTAGCCTGCCCTGCAGCGCAGGTTGTATGTCTTTGTATACCCTTTTAAGTTGCGTGTTTCTGCAAACAATCTATCACTTCTGGACTTAAGGCAAAGCCCTTGCCATGCTGCTTGTCTAATTGGCGACAGTTGTTGACAAAGTTATCTAAACCTTCTGAGAAAACAAACTGCAATGCGCCCCCCGTCCATGCCGGAAAGCCAATCCCAAAAATTGAACCGATGTTGGCGTCATGCGCAGAGGTCAGCACGTTTTCTTGTAGGCAGCGGGCCGTCTCCACCGCTTGGCGGTAAAGCAATCGCTGTTTGATACGCCGTTGCAGCGCTTGCGGGTTATCCGTTAAAGGTTTTTCAAAATGCTGCTTCAAACCTGACCATAAGCGCTTGGGGCCGCTGGAGGGATAGTCGTAAAACCCGGCACCTGCGGCACGGCCTGAACGCTTAAATTCATGCACCATGCGCTCCACCATCATTTCACCTGCCGTGGAAACGTGGGTTTTGCCCTCAGCGGCGAAATCAGCGCGGGTCTGCTCCATGACATGCACAGAAAGCGATAAAGAGGTTTCATCCATCACAGCCAGAGGACCCACCGGCATGCCTGCAGCCAAGGCAGCGTGTTCGATCAAGGCTGCAGGAATGCCCTCACCCAACATGGCAGCACCTTCCATCACATAGGTGCCAAACACGCGGCTGGTGAAAAACCCCCGCCCATCATTGACCACAATAGGCGTCTTGCCTAGCGCCAATACATAGTCGTAGGCACGTGCCAAAGTTTCATCATCGGTTTGTGCGCCTTTGATGATTTCCACCAAACGCATTTTGTCCACCGGCGAAAAGAAATGCAGACCGACAAATTTTGTGGGCCGCACACTGGCTTGGGCCAAGCCAGAGATGGGCAAGGTTGAGGTATTGGTGGCAAACACACCTGCTGCATTCATTACCGCTTCAGCTTCTTGGGTAACTTGGGCTTTGAGGCTGCGGTTTTCAAACACCGCTTCAATCACCAAGTCGCAGTCATGCAGATCGCTGACCTTATCGGTGGCGTGAATCAAGGGCAGTGCTTGCGCTTGTTGGGCCTTTTTCAAATCTACATCCAGAAGCACACAGGGAATACTTTTCTTCGCATTCACCAAGGCAATGCCCGCTCCCATCATGCCGGCACCCAAGATACCTACTTTGGTGGGTTTCCAAGGCGCAAAACCACGGGGTCGCGATTGACCTGCCTTGATGGCATTGAGGTTGAAAAAGAACGCGGTGATCATGTTCTTGGTGGTCTGGCTCACCATCACCTTGGCCAGCTTGCGGCTCTCGATGCGGGTGGCAGTGTCGTAATCGACTTGGGCCCCTTCGACCATGCTCTCCAAAATCGCTTGTGCTGCAGGGTACAAACCTTGGGCTTTGTTGAACAACATCGCAGGCGCCACCGCCAGGCCATTGGCCACCGCAGGGCTGTTGACACTGCCGCCGGGCATTTTGTAGCCCTTGCGATCCCAAGGCTGTTGCAACTGTGGGTTGTCATGGATGTAGACCAGCGCCAAGTCCATGAGTTGCTCAGGGCTGGAGGCCAAACCATCGACCAGCCCCAAGGACAGCGCTTCGCTGGGGTTGAACAGTTTACCTTCCATCAAATAGGGTTGCGCCGCCATCAAGCCCAGCAAGCGCGTCATCTTGGTGATGCCAGTGGCGCCAGGAATCAGGCCCAGCGTGACCTCTGGCAAGCCAAACAGGATTTTGGGTTGGTCAAGCGCAAAACGTGCATGCGCGATCAGCGCTACCTCCCAACCGCCGCCCAATGCGGCACCTTGCAACAGCGCCACCACCGGCTTGCCCATGGTTTCTATGCGACGAAACGCCTTCTTCACAGCCTCAATCCCTACAAAACCGGCTGCGGCATCACTGGCTTGAAGTTTCAGCACCCCTTTCAGGTCAGCGCCTGCAAAAAAAGTGGTTTTGGCAGAGGTCAGCAACACGCCTTTAAGCGCAGCTTGGTCGGCCTGCAATTGATCTGCCAAAGCCAGCATGTCTGCCTGCCACTCGGGCTTCATGGTGTTGACCGGTGAGCCGGGTTCGTCGAAGGTAACAGTGGCAATGCCCTCAGGGCTTAGCGCGTAACGCAGTGTTGAAAAGGTCATGTCAAACCCGTTCAATGATGGTGGCGATACCCATGCCGCCGCCCACACACAAAGTGATGAGGCCGCGTTTGAGTTGCCGCAGTTCTAACTCGTCGAGCAAGGTACCCAAGAGCATAGCCCCCGTCGCACCCAAGGGGTGGCCCATGGCGATGGCGCCGCCATTCACATTCACCTTGTCGTACGGGACGTTCATCTCCCGCATGAAGCGCATGGGCACAGCGGCAAACGCTTCATTCACTTCAAACAAATCGATGTCGTCAATAGTGAGTCCGGCTTTGGCCAAGGCTTTACGCGCCGCAGGCATAGGACCCGTCAGCATGATGGTGGGGTCGGCACCTGACAAAGCCGTGGCGACGATACGCCCACGGGGCGTGAGCCCCAAAGCCCGACCTTTGGCTTCGCTGCCAATCAGCACAGCCGCCGCGCCGTCCACAATTCCAGATGAGTTTCCGGCGGTATGCACATGGTCGATGCGTTCGACCTGCGGGTAACGCGACAAAGCCACCGCATCAAAACCCATGCGCCCCATATCAGCGAAGCTGGGTTTCAAAGCACCCAAGGCTTCTAAGGTGGTGCGGGGTTTGATGAACTCGTCTCGTTCCAACACAGCAAGGCCAATCTCATCGAACACAGGCATGACGGATCGATCAAATTTGCCAAGGCTTTGGGCGGCAGCGGCACGTTGCTGAGAGGTGAGTGCGAATTGATCCACATCTTCGCGGCTCCACCCCGCCATGGTGGCAATTAAATCAGCACCTATGCCTTGCGGCGTGAAGCCTGTGGCTGCGTTGGTGGCAGGGTCTTGCGCCCACGCACCACCGTCAGAGCCCATGGGGACGCGTGACATGCTTTCCACACCACCGGCCACCACCAAATCTTCCCAACCACTGGCCACTTTTTGCGCGGCCATGTTGACGGCCTCTAAGCCCGAGGCACAAAAGCGGTTGATTTGCACACCCGAGACACGAAAGTCCCAACCCGCTTTGAGCAAAGCGGTTTTAGGCAAAACTGAACCTTGTTCCCCAACAGGAGACACACAGCCCATCACCACATCATCAACTTCGGCAGGGTCGAAATCGTGGCGCGCTTGCAGTTGGTTGAGCAATCCGCCCAGCAAATCCACGGGTTTGACGCCATGTAAGCTGCCGTCTTTTTTACCTTTGCCGCGCGGTGTACGCACCGCATCGAAAACCATAGCGTGGCTCATGAATCATCTCCTTGTTATGTTGGAGGATGATAATTTAGTTAAGATCTTGTTCATGTC
>RFMX01000260.1 GCA_009927495.1 Betaproteobacteria bacterium | reverse complement strand
CCAGCGGCCTAAATACAGTAAGTTTCAAGCCAGTCAGTGCCTTGTAAGAGCCTGCCGCGAAAGTTACGCCAAATCCAGCCCAGAGCCGTTCAGCGGCCGACCCACTTCAGGAGACAAGCATGAGCCAGTTCGACCACATCATTCACCATCCCCCTGCATCGTTTGTCGAGCAAGCCACTGTGGCCGGCATGGACGCTTACCATGCCTTGTGCAAACACGCAGAGGATGACTACACCGGTTTTTGGGCAAGCCAAGCCAATCGTTTGCTCAGCTGGAACAAACCTTTTACCCAAACTTTGAATGACAGCCAGGCACCGTTTTTCAAGTGGTTTGAAGACGGCACCTTGAACGCTTCCTATAACTGCCTAGACCGTCATGTAGACAAGGGCTTGGGTGACAAGACCGCCATCATTTTTGAAGCTGACGGTGGCGAAGTCACCCGTGCCACTTACGCGCAATTGCTGGCGCGTACCTGCCAAATCGCCAATGCGATGAAAGACTTGGGTATCCAAAAAGGCGACCGCGTCATTATTTACATTTCCATGTCCATCGAGGGCGTCGCTGCCATGCAGGCTTGTGCTCGTATTGGTGCCACCCACTCGGTGGTGTTTGGCGGCTTCTCGGCGCAAAGTTTGCGCGACCGCATCGAGGACACTGGCGCCAAGATGGTCATCACTGCAGACCAACAAGTGCGTGGCGGCAAGCATCTTCCCTTGAAAGCCATCGTCGACGAGGCGCTGGGCTTGGGGGGCTGCGACAGCATCAAGCATGTGCTGGTGGTCAAACGCACCGGTGCCGATGTGGCCATGACCGCAGGGCGTGACCTGTGGATGTCTGATGTGGCGGATAAAGCATCAACCACTTTCGAACCTGTGTGGGTTGAGGCTGAGCATCCACTGTTTTTGCTCTATACCTCGGGGTCGACCGGCAAGCCTAAAGGTGTTCAGCACAGCACCGGCGGCTACCTGATGCACGCTGCACTCACCACTGAATGGACCTTTGACTTGAAACCTCATGATGTGTTTTGGTGTACCGCCGACATCGGTTGGGTGACCGGCCACACCTACATCAGCTATGGCCCCTTGGCCTTGGGCGGCACGCAAATCGTCTTTGAAGGTGTGCCCACCTTCCCAGACGCCGGTCGTTTTTGGAAGATGATTCAAGACCACAAGGTCAGCATTTTTTACACCGCGCCTACCGCCATTCGATCGCTCATCAAAGCGGCTGAAGGCACGGCAGAGGTACACCCCGACCGCTATGACCTCAGCAGCTTGCGCTTACTGGGCTCGGTGGGCGAACCCATCAACCCTGCGGCCTGGGAGTGGTACTACCAGCATGTGGGCGGCGCTCGTTGCCCCATTGTGGACACCTTCTGGCAAACCGAAACCGGCGGCCACATGATCACGCCCTTGCCCGGTGCCACGCCCATGGTGCCCGGCTCTTGCACTTTGCCCTTCCCAGGCATTCAAGCCGCCATCGTGGACGAAACCGGCAAAGATGTGCCTAACGGACAAGCCGGTATCTTGGTGGTGAAAAAACCTTGGCCCTCGATGATTCGAACGATTTGGGGCGACCCTGAGCGTTTCAAGAAAAGTTACTACCCCGATGACTTCCAAGGCAAGTACTACTTGGCGGGTGACGGTGCGATCCGCGACGCTAAAACCGGTTACTTCACCATCACTGGGCGCATTGACGATGTGCTCAATGTGTCAGGTCACCGCATGGGCACCATGGAGATTGAATCGGCCTTGGTCAGTTGCACCGATTTGGTGGCCGAAGCCGCTGTGGTGGGCCGCCCTGATGACACCACGGGTGAGGCCATTTGCGCATTTGTAGTGCTCAAGCGTTTACGCCCTACGGGTGACGAGGCCAAGCAAATTGCCAAGATATTGCGCGATCATGTGGGCAAAGAAATTGGCCCCATCGCCAAGCCCAAAGACATCCGCTTTGGCGACAACCTGCCCAAGACCCGCTCGGGCAAGATCATGCGCCGCTTGTTGCGCTCTATCGCCAAGGGCGAGGCGATCACGCAGGACACCAGCACCTTAGAGAACCCCGCCATCTTGGCGCAGTTGGCAGATACGCACTGACCCCCTCGTCATTGCGTCAACCTCGTCATTGCGAGGAGCGCAGCGACGAAGCAATCTACCGTTACTGCGTCAACTTCGTCATTGCGAGGGCGCAGCGACGAAGCAATCTGTCAACAGTCGAGCGTCGCAGGTTCGGCCTCGCCTCCATGCTTGCACAACGTCGGCTGCGGCCGACCTGCGACCATCGCCTTTTCAGGTGCGCAATGTATCGCTAGCAAGTAAACGTCTTGGCATGGCCAAGGGTCGTTTCAGATGGACTTTCATCATGTCGCTGGGAAGCACTAGCCCTGCCATCCTTAGGTGGTGCTAACTTCACTTGTACAACCTAAGCTACGTTAAGCCGCGTGTTGCAGGTCGGCCGTAGCCGACGTTGTGCAAGCATGGAGGCGAGGCCGAGCCTGCGACGCGTGGCTGAAGGGAGGTTGCTTCGCTGCGCTCGCAATGACAGGGTTTCTTCGCTGCGCTCGCAATGACGGATTCTCGCAATGACCGCAAGCCGCTAGCTGAAGAGTGCGAGCAAATCGTCTTTACGTATAGGCTTGAGCAAAACCTTGTCAAAGCCTGATGACTCCCACAGCAAGACCTCGTCGGGCATGGCGTGGGCGGTGTAGGCGATGATCTGTAGGTGCTGGTAGCGTTGATCGGCCCGCAGCTGTTTGCACAGTTGCAAACCGCTGACGCTGGGCATAGAGATATCGAGCAAGATCACATCGCAAGGGTTGTGTCTGTAGCCATTCGAGCGCTTCTTCTGCCCCAACACATTCATTCACCGCATGGCCTAGGGGGCGCAAAAACAGACCGGGCAATATTCGGTTGGTGGAGTTGTCATCAATCACCACAATATTCAAAGTAACGCTCATGTGGACTTGTGACTTTCTGAGCGTATGGGCAAGTTAAAAAAGAACACGCTGCCTTCACCGGCTTTGGTGGAGTAATTGAGTGTGCCGCCCATAAGCTGGATCAAATGGTGGCTCAGCACCAGCCCCAAGCCTGCACCTTCATTGGGACGCAGCACAAAGGGGTTATCCGATTTTTGCTGGCGCTTGAAGATGGTCTCTTGCATTTCAGGGGAAATGCCTCTACCGGTATCTTGCACAGAAAAAACCACCCATAAACCATTGGCGCTGGGGGTGACCGACAGGGTCACGCTGCCTTGGGGGCGGTTGTAATTCAAAGCGTTGTCGACCAGGTTATTCAGCACTTGGCGTACCCGGTAGGGGTCAGCGCGTAATTGCGAAGGCAGTTGCGGCGCCAAATACACATGCAAGCTGATTTTCAATTCATCTGCCCGCGCTTGGTGCAAAGCGCGTACTGACTCCACCATGTCATTGATATCAAAGTCAGATTGAGATAAATCCAGCGAACCTTCTTGGATTTTGCTCAGGTCGAGCAAGCCATTGACCAAATGAAGCATCTGCAAGCTGTTTTCCAAAATGATTTTGGAGGTGAACTGAATCATTGGTTCGCGGGTACTGCTGTAGATGTATTCGGCGTAACCCATCACGCCATTCAAGGGGGTACGTAAATGATGGGACATCGACGCCAAAAAAGTCGTTCACATGGTGCTTGCTCGAGCGGGCCTTGTGAATCTCCATTTGTTGCGACTGGCTACGCTGCTTTTCTTGCAGATAGAAATAGCCCAAGACCAGCAAAGCCGCAAAGAGAACCAAGAAACAAGCCAAGGCTTTGTCATAAGGAGGCCGTGGGGAAGATTATTTTTTTGGAAATATCAGGAATTCATTGCTGAGCATACGACTGAATTCTTGGGCATGCTCTTCTAGCGTGTTTAAGAGTACGGGTGTGGGCAAAATTTTCTTGGAACGCTTGTCGCTGCTGTGGGCCTCGAACTCAATCAGGCCGTCGTTTTCAAATTCTCGGATTTTGTAGCGCAAAGCGCGTTCGCTCAAATCCTTGTTGTAGTAAATGCCCTTTAAAAAAGCACTTGGCCCACTGCGGTTGTCTTGCAGCTGTTTGGCGATGTTCAGGTACAGATAGCGCCCCGCTTGGGTGGTGGCCAAATCAAGGTGCTTGCTTTCCCACTCATGCAACTGGCAGATGATCTGTAAGAATTTAGTGCTTAGTTGGGGATCTTGATCATTTCGCATGGCATGCATTCTCATCAAAGGGAAGCGGATTCTAAAAGAAATAAATCAAAAAACCCATTTAAATTAACTATTTAAAGGTCGTTAGTTAAAGTGAAATCTTTCTTTGGTATGCAAACTAACTTTACAGATTTGATATTTAAATTGATATTTCTTTGGCCTTAAAGGCACTAAGTGCCTGTTAATCATCACTTTAATTTAATTATTTTTAATTCATTTATGGAATATGATCTTCTCAACATACTTTTGAATAGTTGACGCATACCTGATTAAAGCGTCGTAAAGTTGCCACATTTCAAGGGGCTGTACCCTGTGAGTTTCAATCCTTTTGGCTCTTAGTCATAGCGAAACAAATGTCCTTTATAAACAGGGTTACCCCAGAAGAGGGGGTGACTCAAGAAAAAAATGCCTTTGCCTTGTTAAGTGACCTGAGTAAGATTGTTTTACGAAATAGGGAGATTATCTATGTTGAACCCAAAAAGCATTTTGTCTTTTGCCGCTCTGGCCTTGTTAGGCAGTATGGCCTTGGCCGCTGACCCAGCGGTGAAGAAGTCCGATTCAGGGATTTGCCACGAAAAAGGCTCGCCTTCGTACGGCAACACCAAGAAATTCACGCCTTTTACTTCGGTGGATGAGTGTGTGAAGAGTGGCGGCAAATTGCCCGCAGGCCAAGCTGCGGCGGCAGCTGCCCCAGCTTCGCCCATGGTTAAAAAGTCTGACAGTGGTATTTGCCACGACGCTAAAAGCCCCAGCTACGAGCGCACCAAAAAATTCACCGAATTCAAGACAGTCGATGAATGCCTGAAAAGTGGCGGCAAGCTGCCCAAGTAATGGCGGACAACGCTTCAGCGGGCGTCAGGTAACTCGATCTTGACTTCCAGCACTTCAAGGTTGTCTTGGCGTTCCAAGTTGACCTTGATGTCGTCTGGATTGATATTGACGTATTTGGACAAGACCGCGATCAAATCGCGTTGCAAGTCGGGCAAATAGTCGGGTTGGTGGGCCGAGCGGCCAGAGCGTTCATGCGCCAAGATGATTTGTAAACGCTCTTTAGCAACGCTGGCGGTTTTTTTCTTTTCGCCAATCAGGAAAGACAAAAACGACATGGGCTTATCTCCGCCCAAACA
>RFMX01000372.1 GCA_009927495.1 Betaproteobacteria bacterium | reverse complement strand
CAGGGTTTGGCGGCAAGGTACGAGCCTCGGTGGTGAGGAAACAGACCAGCCAAGATGGCAGCAGCCTCATGCGCGGCATTGTTGGGGCGCTAAAGCCACAGGGTTCATGCGAAAGCTGCGCAAAACTTGCACCAAAGCGGGCAGGTCAAGCGGTCCGGCTTGGTCGTCAAGGTGCTGCAAATCAACGAGAACGGGGTCGTTGTCGAAAAAATCGGGGGTGTCGCCCAAGCGTGTCTGTAAATCTTGCGCCACCACTTTGATATCGGCGCTTTTCAGTACAAAGGACACCAAAGGCAAAGAAGCACTTTTGATTTCAAACGATAAGGTGTTGGCGGGGGGGCGAGAGCTCATGCGCAATGTCTATATAAAGAGAGCACTTTACACGCTCAGCAAGAGTGCAAGGGCAAAAACTGAATTCCTCGACAATGGCACGAAGTGGTCGCAGGAGAATGCATGGAATCAACCGTTTGGTTACTGGTGGCGTATTTTGCTGTGCTGGCAGTGTCCTTGGTGTACCGCCGCCACACGGTGCTCGGGCCTTGGTTGTTTTTGTTTCGCGCTTTTTTCCCGAATTGGCAGTTCTTTCACAAAGTCGGGCCGGTGCCGCATTTGTACGTGCGTTACCAAGGCGAGGCACAGCCATGGAGCGATTGGCAGTGGGTCTATCCCAGAAGGCGGCGCCGCTTGCTTGATGTGTTCCACAACCCCCAAGGCAATTTGCTGCTGGCGCAACAAAACTTGGTTGACCATTTGTCCAGCGACATCAAAGATTTGGGCGAGGGCGCTGATGCGCGACCTTTGGTCAGTTACCAACTGGTGTGCCGCTTAGCCGCACAGGCTGCTCGTGAACACATTCAGCAAGGCCTATGCCAATTTGAATTGCGCCTAGAACGTCCCTCGCTCCAAGGTTATGGCGAAAGCGACACGGTTTTGCGCAGCCCTGAGATAGCGCTATGAACGGCGACACCTTGGTACGCTGCCTAGAGGTTTTGTGCGGCATCAGCCTGCTTGTTCAAGTCGCCGAATATTTGCGCATCGCCCAAAGCAGCGACCCGTCAGGCATTTGGTCTTGGCCGGTTCAACGCGCCGACATACCACCCCAACCGGCTTGGGTTAGGCGCTTTTTCGATGCCATGTTTCATCCCACCAGTTACCGTGTGCAATTGTGGGTAAGGGCTTTGGCTGCTTTGGTTTTGCTGGTCCAAGGGGCCAGCTTAGGCCTGGCCTTGGTCTTGTTTGTGGGAACACTTTTGCTGCTGGTGCGTTGGCGCGGGGCCTTCAACGGGGGCAGTGATTTCATGACCTTGGTGACCCTCACAGGTATGTTGATCGCCCAAGTGGTGGCGTTGTGGGCGGACAAAGGTTTGGGCTGGGCGATCGGTCTGTCCTATATCTCCATCCATACCCTGAGCTCCTATTTCGTTTCTGGCTGGATCAAACTGCTGCAACCCGAGTGGCGAAGTGGGCGAGCGCTCACCGTTTTTCTCAATGGTGGCATATATGGTCCTTTGTCGCCTGACAGTATTTTTCGCCGTCCCTGGGTGGCCATGCTCTGCAGCTGGGCATTCATTTTGTGGGAGGCGGTGTTCCCATTGACCTTACTCAACCCGCACAGTGCATTGCTGTTCATGGTGATTGCCGTCGTGTTTCATTTTTTGGTTTTCTGGTTTTTTGGATTGAATCGCTTTTTTTGGGCTTGGCTGACGAATCTGACCGCCGTGTGGTTCTTTAGCGGCTGGGTCAGCCGGTTTTGGGGGTAAACACCCTTTATTTTTGAATACTTTATAGTATATTTATAGGGTAATTAGGCTTTTTTTTGCTTGGATAGCTAAAGCTCAGGGCCTAGAATGGCGATCCTGTTTCTGGACAGGTACTCTCAGGGACGATTTATGCAATTGATGTGGCTTTCAGGGCCCACTGGAAATGTCAGGACGATATCCATCACCTTTCGCACGGTGTTGATGTCTTTTGTCGTGGCCGCGCTGTTTTTGCTCAGTGCGGGTTTCTTGTTGCATTTTGTCGGTTTCAAAATAGCAGTTGAATACAATCCAGACCTTGCCCGCAGCATCGGCGGTGTCACCACCGAAGCCGAGCAAAAGCGCATGGAGTCGGTCTACCGAGACCACTTGTCCCAGTTGCGCGAATCCATGCACACCACTGTCAACGAAATTCGCCAACTCGAAACCATGAAAAACCGGTTCATGGAAATGGCTACCCCTTCTGTGGTTCGTGACAAACTCAACCGCAAAGACGAAAACAAGGGCGGCCCTTTCATAGCGCCTCGTCCGTTTTCATCCTTTATTCGTCAGCCTTTGGGCATAGAGTTTGACCAAACTTTGCAAGAGTTTTTGCAAACGCAGGACGCTGTGGCAGAGTTGCACTCCCATTGGGAAAAGCAGTTGGAGTGGCTGCATTCTTTGCCAACAGCCATGCCAGTGCGCGGCGACTTTCGCATCACCAGTGGCTTTGGCATCCGTAATGACCCCTTCACTGGCGGCTTGGCTATGCATGAAGGTTTAGATTTCACCGCCCCCACGGGCACTTTGGTGGTTTCTACTGCCCAAGGTACGGTTACCCGATCTGGTTGGGATCCCGGCTATGGCAACGTCATCGAGGTTCATCACGCAGAAGGTTTCGCCACACGCTATGCCCACCTCAGTAAGCGCATCGCGCAAGTAGGTGATGTGGTCGAGCGTGGCGGCACTTTGGGAGAAGTTGGCAGCACAGGCCGTTCAACCGGTCCCCATTTGCATTACGAAGTATTTAACAAAGACAGGGTTATCAACCCTGCACAAGTCCTGCCCTCAGGTTCTTCAAGCTAACCTACCCCTTACCGGAGCCTTCCATGTTTGAAAAACTGCGCGACAAGCCCTTGGCCAGTTCGCAAGAACGTTTTGAAACCCTTATTGGGCGCACCACCCAAATTTATGGGCGCTTGGTGTTACTCGACAGTGTGCGTATCGATGGCAAGGTCGTGGGCAATATCGAAACCACCAAAGAACACAAAGTGACGGTGGCCATTGGGGCCAGCGGAGAGGTGTCTGGCGATGTGACCGCCCACCGTGTGATGGTGGCGGGTAAGGTGGAAGGCAATATTTACGCCTCTGAGCGTGTCGAATTTCACAAAGATTCAGTGGTTCATGGCGATATCTCTTATGGCTCCATTGCGGTGGAACACGGCGCACGTTTGCTGGGCTTGGTTATTCAAAACCCAGCGGGTGGCAATGCCAGTACCGAAGCCAGTACCGCCATTCGGCAGGCGCAAACCAATAAATAAAGCGCTTTGTTGTCGCCCGATCACTTCGATCAGATGTACAACAATCGGGCACGCGTGCCCGATTTCGCTAGCTTTTTCGCCCAATGGGCAGCAGATTCACAAGCTGCACGTGCTTTATTGGATGGATTAACCGATATTGCCTACGGTGCGGGTCCTAGCGAGAACCTCGATATTTTCCCGGCTGCTCAAGCCAATGCGCCTGTGTTGGTGTTTATCCATGGTGGTTATTGGCGTTCTTTGGACAAATCAGACCATTCCTTCGTAGCCCCAGCGTCTGTGAGCCAAGGCGTGTGTGTGGTGGTGCCCAATTACGCGCTTTGCCCTGCAGTGACCCTTTCTGACATCGTCATGCAAATGGTCAAGGCGCTGGCTTGGGTGTGGCGCTGTATCGACCGATGGGGAGGAGATCCCTCCCGCATTCACATCGCAGGTCACAGCGCAGGTGGGCATTTGGCCGCCATGATGATGGCTTGCCAATGGGCTCGGTACCAGACTGATTTACCGCCGGATTTGGTGAAAAGCGTGTTGTCGATTTCGGGTCTTTACGAGTTAGACAGCGTGATGCGTTCGCCCATGTTGCAGTCCTCTTTGCACCTGACCGAGTCTGAGGTACTGCGTTGCAGTCCAGCTTGGATGCCGGCTCCTGCCTCTGGCAGTTTGATCAGTGTGGCGGGTGCGCTGGAGAGCGAGGCTTTTATTCGCCATAACCACCTGATTCAACAGGCATGGGGCCATGAGCGTGTGCCCTTGGTGGAGGATTTGCAAGGCTTGCATCACTTCAGCATCGTCAATGAATTGGCCAAGCCTGGCTCGCATTTGCATGGCTTGTTGATGCAGCAACTTCGCGCCTGACCTACGTCCCTGCGATTTGCCGTCATTGCGAAGCCCGTAGGGCTGAAGTAATCCCTCTCTCGGCGCATGTCGCAGGCTCGGCCTCGCCTCCATGCTTACACAACGTCGGCTACGGCCGACCTGCAACACACGCCGACTCAGATTGATCGTCAATCACGCTCCAATCCAGCTGTCTAGCTTTGCAAGTAGCCGTCACTGGGACGCCCTAGGTTTCAGAAAATTTTCGTCTCTTTGCTTCGTCGCTATGCTCCTCGCAATGACAGGAGATCAGCGCGGCAGCTTCACCAAGCCAGCCGCCAAGGCGGTACCAGTCAAGATCATGGCAGCGCACAGGATCACCCAAGTCGTGATGACCTCGTTCAAGAAAACAATGCCGATGATGTTGGCAGACAGCGGGATCAAATAGGTCACGGTCATGGTGCGAGCCGCGCCCACTTTGGCGATCAAGCGGAAATAGAGCACATAGGCCAGACCGGTACACACCACGCCAATCATCAGCAAGCTCCACCAAGCGTTGTCGCTTGGCCACTGGTCAGGCCAAAACCAAATGCCTGGCAAAGCCAACACCAAGCTCGCCCCCAGTTGACTGCCCGCAGCGATGGTCATGGTGGGCACATCGCTCAAAAACCGTTGCGAGTAATGGGTGCTCAAGCCATAGCAGGTGGTGGCTAACAAGCAAGCCAGCACCGCCCAGCCTGAACCGCCTGCTTTGAAAGACACGCCGCCCGGCATGGTCAAGGCCAACAGGGCCGCACCTGCAAAGCCAATAAGCAAGCCCACGCCACGAGAATTTCCCGGATGTTGCTTGAACCAAATCCAAGCGATCAGTGCGCCAAACAGTGGCGTGGTGGAATTGAGTATGGAAGACAAGCCGGTGGTGATCGACATCACCGCATAGGCATAACAAATAAATGGGATGCCCGAGTTCACCACGCCCATGGGCAAAACACGTTTCCAATGCAGGCCAAGGCTATGGGCTTGGCCTTGCCACAGCAAAAAAGGGAGCAAGGTCAACCACGCCACGCTGACCCTTAACCATGCCGTGGACCAACTGCCAAATTCTTGCGAAGTCATGCGCATGAAGAGAAAGGATGAGCCCCAAATCACACCTAGCAGCACAAACTCAGGTAGCCATTGACGCCACCGCACAGCAACCGTCACAAAAGTGTGCCTTCGCGCTGCAACAAATCCATTTTTCGCCACAAACCACCGGCGTAGCCGGTCAACGCGCCATTGGCACCCACCACGCGGTGGCAGGGCACGATGATGCTTAAGGGGTTACGCCCCACAGCCATGCCAACCGCACGTGCGGCTTGGGCTTGGCCCAAGTGTTGTGCTAACTCGCCATAGGTGGAGTAGCGGCCATAGGGTATTTGCAACAAGGCTCGCCACACGCTTTGCTGAAAATCGCTGCCAATTGCAAGATCCAAGGGCAAATCAAAGGAACTGCGCTTGCCTGCAAAGTAATCTGTCAATTGGGTTTTGGCCAAGCGTAACCAATGTTGCGATGGGCCCCAAGGCAGGTGACGTAAATCGGGCTTGTGGGCTTGGTCTTCAAACCAAACGCCGCACACCCCCTTGTCGCTTGCCACCAAGGTGAGCGAACCCAAGGGCGAGTTGATTGGCATTTGCCAAACATTGGCTTGAAAGAAGGCTTGAGCAGACGTGGAAAGCATGTGATGTGTGAAAGTCTTGAAGGCCATCATACGATGCTGCGATGTCGGTCTGCGCCAAGACCTGCTTCTACAATACCGCCATGCAAATTGAAGCCTCTGTATTCAAGGCCTATGACATTCGCGGTGTGGTGCCTTCATCGCTAAACCCCTCGGTCGCACTCGCACTTGGGCGTGCTTTTGGCACACAAGCTTTGGCCCAAGGTGAACACGCCGTGGCTGTGGGCCGTGATGGTCGTTTGAGCGGCCCTGACTTAGCGCAGGCGCTGATACAGGGCTTGGTAGATGCCGGTATAGAAGTCATCGATGTGGGCATGGTCACCACGCCACAACTTTATTTCGCCGCCAACACCTTGTGCAATAGCGGCATTCAAATCACTGGTAGCCACAACCCCAAGGACTACAACGGTTTCAAAATGGTGATGGCTGGCAGGGCGATTTACGGTGACGAGATTCAAGGCCTACGTCAGATGATGCAGCACGAAACTTGGGTGTTGAAAACAAGCGGCAGTGTCAAACAAGTCGGCGTGGACCAAGCCTACCTTGAGCGTATCGTTCAAGACATTCATTTAAGCCGTCCCATGCGCATCGTGGTTGACAGCGGCAACGGTATAGCCGGTGCTTCTGCCCCAGCGATTTTTCGCGCCATTGGTTGCGAGGTGATTGAACTCTTCAGCGAGGTGGATGGCAACTTCCCCAACCACCACCCCGACCCCAGCAAGCCCGAAAACCTGCAAGACCTGATCGCTGCTTTGCAAACCACCGGTGCCGAATTGGGCTTGGCTTTCGATGGTGATGGTGACCGTTTAGGCATCGTGACCAAGGATGGACAAACCATCTACCCCGACCGACAAATGATGTTGTTCGCACAAGATGTCTTAAGCCGTGTGCCTGGTGGTTCTATCGTCTATGACGTCAAGTGTTCGCAGCAACTTGCCCCCGCTATTCGCGCCGCAGGCGGTGTGCCTGTGATGTTCAAGACGGGACACTCCCTTATCAAAGCGCAAATGAAAGCCATAGACTCACCGCTGGGTGGC
>RFMX01000200.1 GCA_009927495.1 Betaproteobacteria bacterium | reverse complement strand
CACCTACGCGGGCTGCCGCTTGCTGGAAATCGTTAGCCGCTCGCCCGACGCCAACGCGGTGTTGCATGCTTTGCCCACCAGCCAGTCCACGCCGGAACTGAACGTGGCTTGTGTCGAGGGTGAGCCGCACCGCGTTACCGCCGAGTTGATGAAGCTTGCACACACCCAAGGCTTGCCATCTTCAGAGCACCAGCCGGTGCTGTGCGACATCGACGGAGTTCGCATCGACTGGGCTGATGGTTTTGGCTTGGTTCGCGCCTCCAACACCACGCCGGTGTTGGTGCTTCGTTTTGAGGGCCAAACCCCGCAAGCCTTGGCGCGTATTCAAGGCGACATGATGGCCCTGCTGCGCCAAGTCAAACCCGATGCGCAAGTGCAAGAGGCGGCGCATTGAGGGTATTGCTGGTCAAGCTGTCCTCGTTGGGCGATGTCGTTCACAGCTTGCCAGCTGCCATGGATCTGCAAGCCCAGGTCTCTGATGTGCAGATCGACTGGGTGGTTGAACCTGCATTCGCGCCTTTGCTCAAGCTGTGTCCTGCTGTCAAGCGCATCATCCCTTGCAATTTGCGTCAATGGCGCAAAAGCTTTTGGCAAGCCGACACCCGACGCGCATGGCACGCTTTCAAGCACGACCTGCAAGCCACCGACTATGACGCGGTGATTGATTTGCAGGGTCTCACCAAATCCGCACTGATCTCCCAACTGGCCAGACTGACGTCTAACGGTAAGCGCTACGCCATGGCCAACCGCACCAAGGGCTCGGGCTATGAAGCGCCCACACGCTGGGTGGCTGATGTAGCGATTCGATGCGAGTGGCACAGCCATGCCTTGGACCGTGGCCGCCATGTGTGCGCCCAAGCCTTGGGCTATGCATTGCCCCGACTGGTTCAAGCGGGTTTGCAAGCCACGCCTCACACCGAAGTGCTTGCGCAAACCGTGGCCCTGGTGCATGGCAGTTCCCGTGCAGACAAAGCCTGGCCACTTGCGCATTGGCAGGTTTTGGGTCAAGCCTTGCAAGCGCAAGGCTTTCAATTGGCCTTGCCCCATGCCAACGATGCCGAGTTGCAAACTGCGCAAGCCGTGGCCAGTGCCTGCCCCGGTGCGGTCATTTGGCCGCATTGCGATTTGGTGAAACTCACACAACGCTTGGCGGCTTGTGCAGGGGTGGTTGGCGTGGACAGCGGGGTCAGCCACATCGCGGTGGCGCTGGGTTTGCCACATGTTCAGATTTACAACTTCAATACCGCTTGGCGCACCGGCCCCAAGGGCTGTGCTTGGCAGCAAAGCGTCTTTGCCACACCCACGCCTTCACCAGCAACGGTTTTGTCCGCTTTCGCTGCTTGCATGGCGTCTGAGGCTCAGCAGCCATGACACGTTTCTTGTATTCCTGTTTGATGTGGGCTTTGGCGCCGCTGCTGTGGTTGAAACTGCAGTTTCGCGCACGACGCGAACCGGTTTATGGGCAAGCCATCGCCGAGCGATTTGGCTATTACGGCGAAACTGCACAGACGGGAGCCTTGTGGATTCATGCGGTGTCTTTGGGTGAGACCCGCGCCATCCGCTCCTTGGTCAAGGCCTTGCGCCTTGCCCACCCCGATCTGCGCTTGCTGCTGACCCACGGCACGGCCACTGGGCGCAGTGAAGGCGTCAAACTGCTGCGCAAGGGTGATGTTCAAGCATGGCTGCCGTGGGACACGCCTGCTGCAGTTGGGCGGTTCTTGCGGCATTTTCAACCACGTTTGGGTGTGTTGATCGACACCGAGGTGTGGCCCAACCTGAGTGCCGTCGCTCAGCAACAAGGTATTCCATTGGTGTTGGTCAATGCCCGTTTGAGCGAACGTTCATGGCGCAAAGCTCATCGCTGGTCGGCGCTTGCCAAGCCAGCTTTCAGTGGTTTGAGTGCAGTATGGGCGCAAACCGAGGAAGACGCCAAGCGTTTGCGCAGCCTTGGCGCACCCGTGAATGCGGTCATGGGGAATTTGAAATTCGATGCTGTGCCTGATCCGCAGTTGATGGCCACGGGGCAAGCTTGGCGCAATGCTTTGACTGTGCGACCTGTGGTGCTGTTGGCCATCTCGCGTGAAGGCGAGGAGGCGATATTCCTTCAGACCTTGCAACAGCACCCTGAGTACCTGCAACAAGCGCAGTGGTGGATCGTGCCGCGGCATCCGCAACGCTTTGAAGAAGTGGCCGACTTGTTGCAAGCCTCGGGCTTGCCATGGCAGCGTCGCAGTCAAGGGTCTGCGCCTCCAGAATCAGGCTTGGTGTTGGGTGACTCTATGGGCGAGATGCCGCTCTACTACAGTGTGGCCAGTGTGGCCTTGCTAGGGGGTAGTTTTGCACCTTTGGGAGGGCAAAACCTCATTGAAGCCTGTGCATGTGGCTGCCCAGTGGTGATGGGGCCGCACACCTTTAATTTCGAGCAAGCTGCTCAGTGGGCCATTGATGCCCAAGCGGGTGTAAGGTGTACCAGTATGGCGACCGCGATGGCTCAGGCGCTGAACATCGCATTAGACAAACCCCTTCAGCACAAGATGGCACAGGCAGCCCAACTGTTTGCCAGCAGCCACCAAGGTGCTGTCGCGCATAGCGTGACAGCCTTGGCACCTTGGTTGGACTAGCCCGAGAAGTTCAGTGAATGGGTCAAGGCTCGAGCAGGTTATTGATACCTTGCAGGTCTTGCAATTGCAAGGTGCCGCTGACTTGGCGCAAGCGCAGACTGCCCATCAGCACGTCGTAGCGGGCTTTGGCCAATTTGGCTTTGGTATCGAACAATTTGCTTTGCGCATCCAACACATTCATATTGATGCGTACACCCACGCTGTAGCCCAGTTTATTGGCTTCAAGCGCTACTTGGCTGGACTCTACCGCTGCTTGCAAGGCTTTGACTTGGCTCACACCCGACATCACGCCAAAAAAGGCGCTGCGCGTGTTTTGCGCGACGGTGCGGGTGGCTGCGTCTAAGTCAGCTTGGGCTTTTTGTGTCAGCGAGAGGGTTTCTCGTACGCGGTTGTCCAGTGCGTTGCCTGTATAGAAAGGCCAAGACAGCACCACCGCACCGGTAGTGAGGTTT
>RFMX01000389.1 GCA_009927495.1 Betaproteobacteria bacterium | reverse complement strand
GCGTTTCTCTGTACTGGCCGCCAATGTGTGGCGCGGCGTGCCGTTTGTGGCCATCACTTTGCTGGCAGGCTTGCAAACCATTTCGCCCTCGCTGTACGAAGCTGCCGCGATTGACGGCGCCACCGCTTGGCAGCGCTTTCGCCATATCACCCTGCCCTTGCTCACCCCCATGATTGCGGTGGTGATGACGTTCTCGGTGCTCTTCACCTTCACCGACTTCCAGCTGATTTACGTCATCACACGCGGTGGGCCACTGAACGCCACCCACTTGATGGCAACTCTGTCCTTCCAACGCGCCATCTCCGGCGGGGCTTTGGGTGAAGGTGCCGCGATTGCGATTTCCATGGTGCCTTTTTTGCTCGCCGCAATTTTGTTCAGTTACTTCGGGTTGCAGCGACGCGCCTGGCAACAAGGGGGCAGCGACAAATGAGCGACGCCAAAGACGACGACAGCCAAGGCATGGCTTATTTGGACACGGCGCGGTCGCGCTGGGTAACGGTCTATGCGCCGCTGGGTATTTTTGTGTTTGTGTTGTTGTTTCCGTTTTACTGGATGGTCATCACCTCAGTCAAACCCAACAACGAACTGCTCTCGCGTGACGGCAACCCTTTTTGGGTGATCAAGCCCACTTTGGAGCATTTCCACAAACTGGTGTTTAAAACCGCCTACCCCGAATGGCTGTGGAACACGGTGTTCATCTCGGTCATCTCTACCGTGGTGTCCCTGGCTTGCGCGGTGCTGGCCGCTTATGCGATTGAGCGCCTGCGCTTCAAAGGTTCACGGCAAGTGGGTTTGGGTATTTTTCTGGCCTACTTGGTGCCGCCCTCGATTTTGTTCATCCCCTTGGCCACCATTGTGTTCAAGCTGGGCTTGTTTGACACCCGCTGGGCGCTGATCCTCACCTACCCCACGTTCCTCATCCCGTTTTGCACATGGTTGCTGATGGGCTACTTCCGCTCTATTCCTTTCGAATTGGAAGAATGCGCTTTGATGACGGGGCCACCCGCTTTGAAATTTTGTGGAAGATCATTCTTCCCCTGTCAGTGCCGGGGCTTATATCCGCCGGTATTTTTGCCTTCACCTTGTCGTGGAACGAGTTCATTTACGCCCTGACCTTCATCTCGTCCTCCGAGGTGAAAACCGTGCCGGTGGGTGTCATCACCGAACTGGTTGAGGGCGATGTCTACCACTGGGGCTCGCTCATGGCGGGCGCTTTGCTGGGATCGATTCCCGTGGCGGTGCTGTACTCTTTCTTTGTCGACCACTACGTGTCAGGCATGACTGGCGCGGTCAAGGAATAAGATAAGCCCCTTTTCAACAGAGGGCTTGGGTGATGACCAAAATTTCGCTGGCTGACATGCGCAAGAGCTACCAAAGCGCCGAGCTGTTGGAAGAAAACGCCCAAAACCACCCTATGCGCCAGTTCGAGCAATGGTTGCATGAAGCCTTGCAAGCCGAGGTGCCTGAACCCAACGCCATGACTTTGGCCACTGTGGGAAGCGATATGCGCCCCAGCACCCGCGTGGTGCTCATCAAAGGCTATGACGACCACGGGCTGGTTTGGTATACCAATTACGACAGCCGCAAAGGCCATGAATTGGCAGGTAACCCTTTTGCATCGCTGCAATTTCACTGGGTAGAGCTCGAGCGTGTGGTGCGTATCGAGGGCCGTGTCAGCAAAGTAAGCGCTGAAGAAAGTGACGCCTACTTTCACAGCCGTCCGCTGGATTCACGCATAGGCGCTTGGGCCAGTCCGCAAAGCCAAGTGATTACCTCACGTACCCAGTTGGTCACCCAAGCCGCCAGCTACATGGCGAAATTTGGCATGAAGCCGCCGCGTCCCCCGCACTGGGGAGGCTACAGACTCACGCCTGATCGCTGGGAGTTTTGGCAAGGCGGTGTGGCCCGTTTGCATGACCGACTCAGCTACCGCCTGCAGGATGACACGTGGACCAAAGAGCGTTTGGCGCCTTAATTCAGGGTCTTCATTTAAGGTTTAAGCCACTGCACAAAGTGCTGCTGCAGTTTTTTCACCTTGGGTGCGACCACAAAGGTGCAATAGCCTTGGTGGGGGTTGTGCTGGAAGTAATCTTGGTGGTAGTCCTCGGCGGGCCAGTAATGCAGTAATGTCAAGACCTCGGTGACGATGGGGCTGTCAAACTCGCCCAAGCTGGTTACCTCAGAGATGAACTGCAAAGCCGCCATGTGGTCTTCATCATTGGATACGTAAATACCACTGCGGTACTGTGTACCCACATCGTTGCCTTGGCGGTTCAGGCTGGTCGGATCGTGGATCTCGAAAAAGATGTCCAAGATGTCGCGCAAAGTGATGACGCTGTCGTCGTACTGCAAACGCACCACTTCATTAAAACCGGTGCGTCCTGTACAGACTTGTTCATAGGAGGGCCGCGCAGGTGACAAACCATTGCTGTAGCCCGACTCCACATCCAACACCCCACGCACACGCACAAACACCGCCTCTGTACACCAGAAACAGCCGCCACCCAATGTGATGCTTGCGTTTGCCATGCTGAGCATCTTAGCCACTCCTGATACCTATGGGAAACTCAGGGCATTGACCTTGCTTATTGCCTATGCTGACTTGGATTGGCCCTTTCAAACCCCTGATTTCCACCCTGCTTTTGCCACCAGCCAGCCTTTTGCTGCTGGTATTGGCGGGGGTGGTGTTGATGCGTTTCTCTAGGCGTTGGGGTAAAGCTTTGTGTGTCATAGGTGCTGTGGTGTTGTGGGTGCTCAGTTGCAACGCCACTGCCTACGCTTTAAATCAACTTTTGCTGCGCAGTTACCCGCCACTTTCCGTCCAAGCCTTGAAACAAACCCAAGCGATCGTGGTGCTGGGTGGCGGCGTAGAACTGTATGCACCTGAGTATGGCCAAGCAACGCTCAGCGCTGCTGCTTACCAACGCTTGGTTTATGGCCGGTATTTGACAACCCTTCATGACTTGCCACTGGTGTATAGCGGTGGCAAGGGGTGGGCTGCGCCCTCAGGACAAGTCCAGTCCGAGGCGCAAGTGGCAGCCAATGTGCTGCAGCGAGATTTTGGTTTGAGGTTCTTCTTGGCCGACGAAGCGTCACGGGACACCCGCGAAAACGCTTTGCGTTCTTATGCCATTTTGTCCGCCAAAGGTATTCAGCGCATTGCGTTGGTCACCCACGACTGGCATATGCAGCGCAGCTTAGAGCAGTTTGAAGCGGCAGGCTTCGAGGTGATACCCGCCCCCATGGGCTATACCCAACCGCCCATGCGCTGGGACACCGACTACCTGCCATCGTCAACAGGACTTCAACACACAAAGAGGGTTTTACATGAATGGCTGGGTCGGTTACATTACTAACCAGTCAGTCATTAATATGCAAACCACCACATTTTCCAGCGATACGCAAAGCGGTCATAAACGCGAACGCCGCAAAGAGGCTCGCCCCGGCGAGTTGCTTGACGCAGCGCTCAGTCTGTTTGTAAACAAAGGTTTTTCAGCCACCAAGGTGGAAGATGTGGCTGCCAGCGCTGGGGTGTCCAAAGGCACTTTGTTTCTTTATTTTTCCAGCAAGGAAGACCTGTTCAAAGCAGTGATACGCGCCAATTTGGCCGACCATTTTCCCGCTTGGAACCAAGAATTCGAGGAATTTGTGGGCTCTACCCCCGACATGCTGGAGTACGCCATGGTGTCGTGGTGGCAACGCATTGGATCCACCGACGCCAGCGGCATTACCAAATTGGTCATGAGCGAGGCGCACAATTTTCCAGAGGTGGTTAAGTTTTATGACCAAGAGGTGATTCGCCCTGGCAACGAATTGTTCAAGCGCATCTTGCAACGCGGGATTAACAGCGGTGAGTTTGTGGCTTTCAACACCGATTTGGCGGTTCACAGTTTGGTCAGCGCCATCTTGTATGTAAACATGTGGAAACATTCTTTGGCCTGCAACGCCTCACTCAATTCACTTAATCCTGAAGCATTCTTGCGCAACCATGTACACCTGATGGTGCAGGGTTGGCGTCAGAGTTAGGTAGACCTTTTTATCGGAGCAAGCGCAGATGTATTTCAAAATCAAAGGCTGGGGGGGCGTTGCGCTGTTGTCTGCAGCCATGTTGGGCGGTGGAGCTTGGTATGTGCGCTCTGCTGCGCCCAAGCAAGACGCCAGCAAAGCCACACCGCCTGCCGCTGTCGCCCCAGCAGCCGCGCCAGTTTTTGAGATTCCTGCCAGCGACACTTTGCTTGCCACCGAACAGCGCTTGGTTCAAAACCTGCCCATCTCTGGCAATCTCAAAGCCATCAACACCGTGGTCATCAAGTCGCGGGTCGCAGGTGAGATCACCCAACTGAGTTTGCGCGAGGGCGATTACGTCAAAGCCGGTCAAGTGGTAGCTCGCATCGACCCCACCGAATACCAACGCAAGCTGCGCCAAGCCGAGCAACAAGCAGATGCTGCCAAAGCGCAGGTCGATATTGCCAAGCGCCAGTACGACAACAACAAATCGCTGGTCGACAAAGGGTTTATTTCGGTGACCGCGCTGGAAACCTCTTTCTCCAGCTTGACCGGCGCAGAAGCCACTTTCAAGGCGGCTTTGTCTGGCGCAGATGTGGCGCGCAAGGTATTGGAAGACGCGGTGCTTACCTCGCCTATTTCGGGGCAGGTGTCGGCACGGTTGGCACAACCCGGCGAGCGAGTGTCCGTCGATGTGCGTCTGCTGGAAGTGGTCGACCTCAACAGCTTGGAACTTGAAGCCACCATGAGCCCTGCCGACTCCATCGATGTGCGTGTGGGTCAGCAAGCCACGCTGCAACTGGAAGGCCGCGAGCAAGCTGTCACGGCCAAAGTTCAACGTATCAATCCCAATGTACAAACCGGTAGCCGCAGTGTGCTGGTGTATTTGCGCTTGGACAGCGTGAGCGGCTTGCGCCAAGGCTTGTACGGCCAAGGCCAACTCGCACTCGGTCAGCGTCAAGTCGTCGCTGTTCCGCTGGACGCTGTGCGCACCGACAAACCCCAAGCCTATGTTCAAACCATAGCCAACAACAAGGTGTTGCACCATGTCGTGAAAACCGGTTTGCGGGGTCAGTTACTGGGCCAAACCGACAACACCATTTGGGTAGAAGTCAGCGGCGTGCCCAGTAACAGCGTGGTGTTGCGCGGCACAGCGGGTTCCTTGCGTGAAGGCTTGGCTGTTCGCTTAGGCAGCATGCCTTCCGCAGCGTCCACCGCAACACCGATGAGCAAGCCCTAAGCCATGTGGTTCACCCAAGTCAGTTTGCGAAACCCGGTGTTTGCCACCATGATGATGCTCGCCTTGGTGGTGCTGGGCCTCTTTAGCTACCAGCGACTCAAGATTGACCAGTTCCCCAACATCGATTTGCCAGTGGTGGTCATCACCACCGAATACCCAGGTGCCTCGCCCGAAATCATCGAAAGCGAGGTGAGCAAAAAAATCGAAGAAGCAGTCAACTCGATTGCCGGTATCAGCGCCCTCACCTCACGCAGCTACGAAGGCTTATCGGTGGTGGTGATTGAGTTTCAGCTGTATGTCAATGGCCGCAAAGCCGCTGACGACGTACGCGAAAAAGTCTCGAATGTTCACCCGTTTTTGCGCACTGATGTGAAAGAGTCGCGCATCCTGCGCTTTGACCCCACCAGTCGTCCGATTTGGTCGGTGGCGGTGTTGCCCGACGACAAAGCCACGGGCTTGAGCCAAGCCTTGAGCAATGTGGAGTTGACCAACTGGGCCGATCAAGTCTTTAAAAAGCGACTTGAAAACGTTCGCGGTGTGGGCTCTGTGGCCTTGGTGGGTGGCACCAAACGCGAGATCAACCTGTACCTGAACCCCCAAGCCATGGAAGCCTTGGGTGTGACCGCTGATCAAGTGGTGGCTGCCGTCAGTAACGAGAACCAAGACCTGCCGGTGGGCTCGATTCGCTCGATCCAGCAAGACCGCGTGGTGCAGGTGCAAGCGCGCATGAAGCGCCCCGAGGACTTTGGCAACATCATCGTGGCACGCAAAGGTGGCACCTATGTGCGCTTGTCGCAGGTGGCCAAGGTCAATGACGGTGCGCAAGAGTTGGAGAACATGGCGCTTTACAACGGCCAGCGAACCCTGTTGTTGTCGGTGGTCAAAGCCCAAGACGAGAACACCATCGAAGTGGTGAACGGCTTGATTGACACCATGGAGTCCATGCGCAAACAACTGCCCCCAGGTGTTCGCCTAGAGCCAATTTTTGACAGTTCACGGCCTATTCGTGTGGCGGTCAACAACGTGCGCAAAACCCTTGTTGAAGGTGCTTTGCTGACGGTATTGATTGTGTTTTTATTCTTGAATTCTTGGCGCTCAACCATCATCACTGGGCTGGCTTTGCCCATTGCGGTGATTGGCACTTTCTTGTTCATGAGCCTGTTTGGCTTTACCGTCAACATGATGACCCTCATGGCGCTGTCTCTGTGCATTGGCTTGCTGATTGACGACGCCATCGTGGTGCGTGAAAACATTGTTCGACATGTGCAAATGGGCAAAAACGCGTTCACCGCGTCCATGGAGGGCACCAAAGAAATTGGCTTGGCGGTGCTGGCCACGACCTTCTCTATCGTGGCAGTGTTTTTACCCATCGGCTTCATGGAAGGTGTGATTGGCAAGTTCTTCCACGAGTTTGGTTTGACCATTGTGGTGGCTGTGGTGATATCCATGTTTGTCAGCTTCACCCTAGACCCCATGCTCTCCAGTGTGTGGCACGACCCCAGCATCCATGTCCACGGCCAAGCCACCAAGCCGCGTAACTGGTATGACAAGTCGATTGGCCGTGTCACAGGATGGTTTGAGAGCACCACAGACCGTTTGAGCGGCGTCTACCAGCACCTGCTGGCTTGGGCCTTGCAGCACAAATTAAAAACTGTTGTGGCTGCGCTGGGTATTTTCATCGGCAGCATTTTCATGGTGCCACTCTTGGGCACGGAGTTCGTGCCCAAAGCCGATTACTCTGAAGCCACAGTGACGTTTTATGTGCCAGTGGGCTCGTCCTTACAAGTGACAGAGCGCAAAGCCCAAGAAGTAGAAAAATTGTTGCGCAGTTTTCCAGAAGTGCGCTACACCTTGACCACCATCAATACCGGTAACGCCAACGGCAAAATCTATGCGAATGTGTATTTCCGTTTGGTTGACCGTGGTTTACGGGAGCGCAACCTCAACAGCATCACGCCGGATGTGCGTCAGCGCTTGACGCAGCTGACCGGCATCACCGTCACCCATGTGGGGCAACTTGACAGCGTGAGTGGTGCCAAACAAATCGAGTTTTATTTGCTCGGTCCCGACCAAGCCGAATTGGAGCGTTTGGCCGCTCAGGTCATGGCCAAACTGCAAAACGTCAATGGCTTTGTCGATGTCGAGTCCAGTGTGAAGCCCAACAAGCCCACCATCGACATCGCCATCAAGAACGAAGCCGCTTCGGACTTTGGCATGAATGCCAGCAGCATTGCCAACCAATTGCGCACCTTGGTGGCCGGTCAAAACATTGGCGTATGGCGAGCCAGCAATGACCAAACCTACGATGTGTTGGTGCGTCTCTCGCCCGACGCTCGAACTGCACCCCAAGATTTAGAGCGCCTACCTTTCAACTTGCCCCCAGCAGCGGACGGCAGCACGCGTACCGTGAAACTCAACCAAGTCGCAAAAGTCAGCGAAGGGGTGGGTCCCAACCAAATCAACCGGCGCGAGTTGTCCCGCGAAGTGTCTTTCAGCGGCAATGCCTATGGCCGTGCCAGTGGCGACGTGTCCAAAGAAATCCAAACCATCATGGCAGCCATGACCTTGCCCGATGGTTACCGCTACCAATTTGGTGGCTCCACCAAAAACATGAAAGAGTCATTTGCTTACGCGCTCTCTGCGCTGGTGATGGCGATTATTTTCATTTACATGATTTTGGCCAGCCAGTTCAAAAGCTTTGTGCAGCCGCTGGCTTTGATGACCTCGCTGCCGCTCACCCTGATTGGCGTGGTCTTGGCGTTGATGTTGTTTCAATCTACCTTGTCGCTGTTTTCTGTGATTGGTGTGATCATGCTCATGGGCTTGGTCACCAAGAATGCGATTTTGTTGCTGGACTTTGCCATTCGCGCCAGAGAAGGCTTGGACAACGGCGATGGCACACACGAAGCACCCATGGGTCGCAGTGAAGCTTTGCTGATGGCCGCCAAGGTGCGCTTGCGCCCCATTCTCATGACCACCTTGGCCATGGTGTTTGGCATGTTGCCCCTGGCCTTGTCCACCAGCGAAGGTGCCGAGCAACGTGCGCCTTTGGGGCAAGCGGTGATTGGTGGCGTCATCACTTCATCGTTGCTGACCTTGGTGGTGGTGCCGGTGGTCTACTGTTATCTGGATGATCTGACGCAATGGCTCAAACGCCTGTGGGGCGTGAGCCCTGACAATGCGAACAGCCGTGCTGGTTAAAATTTACGCAATGAACTGTTACAACAAATCGCTATGAACACAGAACTTGCCCGCTTCAACATGGTTGAACAGCAGATCCGCCCTTGGAATGTGCTGGACCACGCCGTGCTTGAGCAGTTGTCGTTTGTGGACCGAAGCCTGTTTGTGCCAAGCAACTTTGAAGAGTTGGCCTACAGCGATACCGAAATTCCCCTCTTGCATGGCAAAACCATGCTGGCCCCGCGTGTGGCGGCAAGGCTGGCACAAGACCTGCAGCTAAAGCCTACCGACCGCGTTTTGGAAATTGGGACAGGCAGTGGCTACCTTACCGCCTTGCTGGCCAGTTTGTCAGCCACGGTGCTCAGCCTAGAGTGCCATGCCGATTTGCTGGAAAACGCAATCACCCATTTGCAGCAAGCTGGCATTGCCAACGCCCAATTGCGCCAAAGCAGCGGCGTCCCGACTGACCTGCCCCAAGCCTCTTTTGATGCCATTGTGCTGACAGGCTCTGTCGCGCAGGTGCCTACAGAATTGCTTGACCTGCTCAAAGCCGGTGGGCGCTTGATGGCGGTGGTCGGCGAAGAACCTATCATGCAAGCGACACGCTATACCCGCGCCAGCCACGGCGATGTGCACACACAAGTGATGTGGGACGTGGTGTTGCCACGTTTACACGGTTTTGCGCAAGCACCTGCTTTTCAATTTTGATCCGCTTACCCCAAAGGAAGACCATGCGTTTTTTTCGTCCCCTGCCCCTCGTCTCGGCCATGGCTCTGGCCTTTTGTGGCGTGGCCCATGGTCAAACCTTGCTCGAACTCTATGACGCTGCCCGTGGTTTTGACGCCAGCTACCAATCGGTGCAAGCGCAGTTTGAAGCCACGCGATTAAGGTCCTCGCAAGCCCAAGCCAAACTCGGTCCCACCGGCAGCTTGAG
>RFMX01000456.1 GCA_009927495.1 Betaproteobacteria bacterium | reverse complement strand
GCATTCCATGGATCGCCCAAAAAGTCGATGTAGTTGTCAATCCAACCGGCTTTGACCAGAACCCAGCTGATGATGGAAAACTGCGCGTCGTACAGCCACCAAAAAGCGATGGCCGACAAAGCGGTGGGCACGATATAGGGCAGCAAAATCACCGAGCGGAAAAAGGTTTTGAAGGGCAGGCGTTCATTGAGCAAAATCGCCAACCACAAGCCCAGAAAAAACTTCAACACACTGGCCACAAAGGTGTAGAACAAGGTGTTGAACAAAGCCAATCGGGTGACCGCGTCGTCCCATAAAAACGCGTAGTTCTCAAGGCCCACGAACATGCCTTCACGACCGACTTTGGTATCGGTAAAGCCCAACCAAATGCCCAAACCCAGCGGGTAGGTGAGAAAGACCACCAGCAGCAAAGTGGCGGGCAGCATGAACAGCAGGCCCAGCCCGTTACGGCTGTTTTGTAGGCGGCTTAGCATCAGCTTTTGTAGTAGCGTTCTGCGCGTTTTTGTGCGCGTTGCGCGGCTTCTGCAGGCGTCTTGGAGCCAGAACCCGCTTCAGCCACCATGTTGCAAACAATGAAGTCGGCCATGGCCCCAGCGGAGGCATAGCCCAACTGACCCGCATAACCCGCAGGCCGCATATTTTTCACCGAGTCGCGGTAAGGCGTGTGCTTGGGGTCCACCGTCCAAATCGGGTTCTTCCCGTAGGCCGCCAAAGGATGAGATACATAGCCGCCAGCACCTTGCAACCAAGCGCCGTATTGCTCTTCTTCCATCATGAAGCGCAAAAATTCTTTGGCGGCATTGGGGTACTTGGTGTACTTGAAAATCATTTGGTTGAAAAACAGGTGGTACTCAGTGGGGATGCCCACAGGACCGACAGGGAAGGGGGCGTGTTGAATGTCCGCGGCCAGCGCTTTCACTGCCGGGTTGTCCGAGTTTTTGGCGGCGTAATAAATCGAGATACCGTTGTTGGTGACGCTGAGTTGGCCATCTAAAAACGCTTTGTTGTTGTTTGGGTCCAGCCACGACAAGGTCCCAGGGATGAAGGTGGCATACAGCTCTTTGGCGAACTCCAAGGCCTTGATGGTTTGCGGGCTGTTGATGACCACTTTGTTGTTCTTGTCGACGATGGAGCCCCCAAAGG
Organism: Betaproteobacteria bacterium; assembly: GCA_009927495.1. GTDB lineage: Bacteria > Pseudomonadota > Gammaproteobacteria > Burkholderiales > Burkholderiaceae_C > Limnohabitans. The sequence continues at coordinate 2,943 of RFMX01000456.1, read as the reverse complement.
CCCAAATCAGCCAATGCGTCCAACCACTGTCGCCGGTGGCGTTGCCCAGCGCCATGCCACCCGGTGTGCCTTTGGCTTTGAGGGCTTGGAACATTTTCAAAAAACCATCGGTGTCTTTGGGGAAGCTGTTGATTCCGGCCGCCTTGAGGTAGCTTTGGCGATAGACCATGATGGCGCCACTGGCGCCCAGAGGAACGCCAATCCATTTTTTGCCATCGGGTTTCAGGTAGGTTTCGCAAGCGGGGTACCAGCCACCGTATTTTTTGCCCAGGTAGTCGCACACGTCGGACACGTCTAGCAATTTGTCAGGGTAGAGGTTGGCATCGTCGTTGGTGGACAAAATGATGTCAGGGCCTGCGCCTGTGTTGGCAGCAACAGCTGCTTTGGGCCGCACATCTTCCCAACCCTCGTTGTCTACCCGAACGTCGATGCCGGTTTTTTCGGTGAATTTTTTGACATTGGCCAAGTAGGTGTCGATGTCACCTTGCACAAAACGGCTCCACCGCAACACCCGCAGCTTGGCGTCTTTTTCGGGGACATTGGTCCATTGCGCACGGGCGGGGGTGCTGAGCAGCATGGGCGCTGCCGCCACCGCGCCTGTGGCCACGCTGGTGGATTGGATGAATTGGCGACGGGTGGTTTCGGTCATAAAGCCTCCTGTGGCAATGCGGTTGGCCGCCAGTGTCAAGCCGTCAAGGCTTTGCCGCTGGCAGCGTCAAACAAGTGGGCGCGGCTGGCGTCGGGTTGCAAACGGATGGTGCTGCCGGGTGTAAAAGTGTGGCGTTCGCGAAAAACCGAAGTCACTTCAACAGCTGCGATTTTGGTGAACACCTGTGTATCTGCGCCGGTGGGTTCAACCACCACCACCTCGGTGGCCAAGCCCTCACCATCGCTGGCAATCGCCAAATGCTCAGGGCGTATGCCGTACACCACCGCTTGGCCTTCGCTGGCATGGGCATTCAGGGGCATGGGCAGCAGCTTGCCGTCAGACAAAGTCACTTGCTTGCCGTTGACCGTGCCTGGCAAAAAATTCATCGAAGGTGAACCAATGAAGCCCGCCACAAACTGGTTGGCAGGGTGGTCGTAAAGCTGCAGGGGTGAACCAATTTGCTCGACCACACCGTCGCGCATGACCACGATTTTGTCGGCCATGGTCATGGCCTCGATTTGGTCGTGGGTAACGTAAATGGAGGTGGTTTTCAGACGCTGGTGCAGTTCTTTGATTTCGGTGCGCATGGACACGCGTAACTTGGCGTCAAGGTTGGAGAGCGGCTCGTCAAACAAAAACACCTGCGGATCTCGCACGATGGCTCTGCCCATGGCCACCCGCTGACGCTGGCCGCCCGAGAGTTGACGGGGAAAACGGTCCAAGAGGGCATGCAAACCCAAGATGCCAGCGGCGATATCCACCCGCTCGGCAATGACTTGGGCGGATTGTTTGGCCAGCAGCAATGAAAACGCCATGTTGTCCCGCACCGTCATGTGCGGATAGAGGGCGTAGTTTTGAAATACCATGGCGATGTCGCGTTCTTTGGGTGGCATGTCATTGACACGCTTGTCGCCAATGAAAATATCGCCGCCCGAGATTTCCTCGAGACCGGCAATCATGCGCAGCAAGGTGGATTTGCCGCAGCCGGACGGACCAACAAGAACGCAAAATTCGCCATCGGCGATATCCACGCTGACACCTTGGATGATGTGGGTGCGGCCAAAGTACTTGTGTACTTGACCGATGGTGACGCTGGCCATGGAAAACTCCGCAAGAGGGGTGCGCACTGGGCGCAGCATTGCGACAAAGCTTACTCGCCGATGGGGCGGCGTCCATCAGGGCTAACCCGTTGCCAAGGACTGCATTCAGCGCAGTGTTGGCGGTTATGCTGTGGCTCTTTTCTTTGTAACCGAGACACACCATGAAGCTGTTGATCACCGGCGGCGCCGGATTCTTAGGCGCTCGCTTGGCCCGCACCCTGTTGGCCAAAGGAACACTCGCTGGCCAAACACTCACCCAAGTCGTGTTGGCTGACCAATTTCCTGCCCCTGCCGATTTGGTAGCTGACCCCCGCGTGGCGGTTTTGACAGGCCCTTTGCTGGACCAGTGTGCGGGTTTCGCGCAAGCTAAGTTTGACGGTGTATTTCACTTGGCTTCAGCTGTCTCGGGCGAATGCGAAGCGGATTTTGATTTAGGCATGCGCTCTAACTTAGACAGCACCCGTGCGTTGCTGGACGCACTGCGTGCTGCGGGCAACAAACCGCGTTTGCTGTTCAGCAGCTCAGTAGCGGTGTATGGCCCAGACCCTGCACACCCTTTACCTGATGTGGTCACCGATGACACTTTCACCACGCCGCAAACCTCCTATGGCGCACAAAAGCTGATGTGTGAGTACATGGTGGCCGACTACAGCCGCAAAGGCTTTATTGATGGCCGCAGTGCCCGTTTGATGACGGTCAGTGTTCGCCCTGGCAAGCCCAACGGCGCGGCGTCCTCGTTTTTCAGTGGCATCTTGCGCGAACCTTTGGCGGGTGAAGAATCGATTTGCCCCGTAGACGCCACGGTGTCGCACCCCGTTTCCTCGCCTGGCGTGACGGTACGCAGCTTGATTGCGATTTTTGAAGCCAGCGCCGAAGAATTTCAAGGTCGCAGCGCCATGAATTTGCCCGCCTTGAATGTGACGGTACAGCAAATGCTGGACGCCTTGGAGGCGGTGGCCGGACCTGCAGTGCGAGCCCGTGTGAAATTTCAACGCGATGAGCGAGTTGCTGGCATCGTCGCCAATTGGCCCAAGGGTGCCAAAGCCTTGCGTGCGCCGCGTTTGGGCTTGCAGCCGGATGCCAATTTCCAAGACGTGATTCGCCAGTACATCGATGACTGCAAGGCGGCAGGCCTAGAGAAAACGGCGCTAAAAGGGCTCTAACAGCCATTGGGAACAGCCGTCATTGCTAAGG
>RFMX01000414.1 GCA_009927495.1 Betaproteobacteria bacterium | reverse complement strand
TTGCCACGCAGCACCGCAATGCCAGCCTTGTCTTTGAAGGGCTCGGCAAATGGCTTGATGACTCTTGCGTCGTAGTTGACCGCATCCGCCATGTTGTCCGCCACGCTGTGACCGCTGGAAGTGACGATGCTGGTGTGCAGCAAGTGGGCGATTTCTTTCATCACCACTTGCAAGCCGCCTGCATAGCAAAAATCTTCCATCAGGTGATCGCCCGAGGGTTGCAAATTCAGCAAACAAGGCAACTCAGAGGCCAAATGGTCGAAGTCGTCCACGCTCAAAGGCACACCCAAACGCCCTGCGATGGCGATCAAATGAATCACTGCATTGGTAGACCCACCAATCGCAGCCAATGTTTTGATGGCGTTTTCAAATGCTTCACGCGTCAAGATGGAGGAGAGTTTTTGGTCGGTATGCACCATCTCGACAATGCGCCGCCCTGCATTGCGCGCCAATACATTGCGCCTTCCATCCACGGCGGGGTAGGCGGCGTTGCCGGGCAAACCCACGCCCAAGGCCTCGACCATGCAAGCCATGGTGGACGCTGTGCCCATGGTCATGCAGTGGCCATGGCTGCGGTGCATACAGCTTTCGGCTTCGAAGAATTCAGCCAATTTCAAGGTCCCGGCTCGCACCTGCTCGCTCATGCTCCACAGGCCAGTGCCAGAGCCCAGTTCTTGGCCACGCCATTTGCCGTTGAGCATGGGGCCGCCGCTCACACCAATGGTGGGCAGGTCGACGCTGGCTGCGCCCATGATGAGCGAGGGCGTGGTTTTGTCGCAGCCCATGAGCAGCACCACGCCATCCAGAGGGTTGCCGCGAATGCTTTCTTCCACGTCCATGCTGGCCAGGTTGCGGTAAAGCATGGCGGTGGGGCGAAGCAATGTTTCGCCCAAGGACATGACGGGGAATTCAAGCGGGAAACCTCCCGCCTCGTAAACCCGATCTTGACCTGTTCGGCGAGGTGCGGAAATGCGAGTTGCAGGGGGTGAGTTCGCTGAAGGTGTTGCAAATGCCGATGACGGGGCGGCCATCAAACTGGTCGTGCGGCACGCCCTTGCCCTTAACCCAGCTGCGGTAGGCAAACCCGTCACGGTCTTGGCGACCAAACCATTGTTGCGAGCGAAGTTCTGAGGGTTTTTTTCTAGGCGGGGATTGGGTCATGGTGAGGTAAGGCCTGCGCTGGGTGAATGAGTGTGCCTATACTACCCCTGCCAAAGCCCCACTCTCAGCAGTGTTTATACGGGGATAGGTCACAAGGAGCGCACCATGATGGATATTTTGCGGGTAACCAACTTGCCCACCTACTTGATGTCGGATTTGCAGCAAATTTATACCGTGCATGACCGCGACCACATCACCGATCCCAGCGCTTTGAACCGAATTCGCGCCATGGTGGGCGGTGGCGACGCCATCATCGACAAAAACTGATGTCTTTGTTTCCTGCCTTGGAGTTCATTTCTATTTGCGGCGTGGGCTATGACGGGGTGGACGTCATCAGCGCCATGGAGCGTGGCATCAAGGTCAGCCACACGCCTGGGGTGCTCAACGACGACGTGGCCGATTTGGCGCTGGGCCTGATGCTCTCCATCGCCCGACGCATTCCCCAAGCTGACAAATTTGTGCGTAACAGCGATTGGGTTGAAGGCCCTTTTCCTTTGCAAACCAAAATGAGCGGCGCGAGATTGGGCTTGGTGGGCATGGGTCGCATTGGCCAAGCCATTGCCAAACGCGCAGC
>RFMX01000380.1 GCA_009927495.1 Betaproteobacteria bacterium | reverse complement strand
TTCGGGCAAGAGGCTTCCTCGCAGACCGTGACCAAGTTGTTTTTGCGCAAGATGTCTTTGATTTCATGAAAGCGCGAGTTGGGCGAGGCTGCTTTGACCCGGATCCAGTCGGGCTTTTTCAAAACCTCGCCAATGTGTTCCACCTTGATGGGTATGCGTGAAACTTTGGACAAAGACTTTTGCTTGACCAGTGGGTTGTGATCGATGCTGGCTTGGCTTGGCGGCAGGATGCCGTTGTCTGAAGTGGTCATAGGGGTGAGGGTGGCCTAGGGTGGGTTGAGCAAGTCAGGGGGCCAAATACAAGCGAAGTTTCTCGCCCAAAATGTCGGCCGCATCTTGCCAGCCTACATCAACCCCCATTGTAAAAAGGTCGGTGGTTTGTAAGCCCGCAAACCCGCATGGGTTGATCTGCTGAAAAGGGGATAAATCCATGTGAATATTCAGTGCCACGCCATGGTAGGTGCAGTGGCGACTGACTTTCACGCCCAGCGCCGCAATTTTGGCCAGACCTGTGAAGTCTGGCGGCGGTTTTGCATTTGCTGTGTCGTTCTTCATAGGGCGAGAGGGCAGCACCGCATGGCTGTTGGCGTCAAGGCGATGAACAAACACCCCTGGCGCACCACCCACCCGCAAGCCCGTCACGCCAAAGTGCAACAAGGTTCGCACTATGGCTTCCTCTAAGTTATAGACATATTCTTTGACAAAGTAGCCTGCGCGGCGAAGGTCGATCAGGGCATAAGCCACCACTTGCCCTGGCCCGTGGTAAGTCACTTGACCGCCTCGGTTGGTGGCAATCACGGGCGTCGTACCCACAGAAAGCACATGGGCGGCCGAGCCGGCCAGCCCTTGGGTGAAGACCGCCGGATGCTCACAAAGCCATATTTCATCGGGGGTTTGGCTGTCTCGCTGCAATGTGAAATCTTGCATGGCTTGGTAAATACGAAGGTAATCCACCTGCCCTAGGTGGCGAACAAGCAAGCTGCCCGCATTGGTGATTGACACTAAAGTACCACTTTCACCATGGGGTGGGTGCTCAGCGTGCGGTAAAGCTCATCGAGTTGTTCTCGGCTGGTGGCCCTGATGGTCATGGTCAGCCCAAGGTACTTACCGCCGCTGCTGGGGCGTTGGCTCAGGCGTGAATCGTCCCAATCGGGATCGAAATGGCGCACGATCATGCACATGGCGTCGACAAAGCCATCAACGTGCTCGCCCATGACTTTGATGGGGAAATCACAGGGATATTCAATCAGACTGTCGGTGCTGGGCGCTGTCATAAAAAGGGCTTTGAAAGATTGGGTTCAGGTGGGGTTATTAAGATACTTTACAATCAGTGGCTTTGCTGTAATTAGAGTAAACCCAGTGGACCCATCCATTCAAGCTTCCTGGACCGCAGACAAAAGCACTCAGACCGCGTTTATGGCAGCTTCAGAAGTTGACGAAACCAAAGATTTTCGCCCGATGACGGCACAAGAGGCGCAAGCCTGGCGAGCAAGTCATCCGACTTTGTCGGTGTGGAAAGTGGTTGGGGTGCAGTTGATGCTGGCGCTGGTTTTGGCCTTGTCAGCAAGTTGGATTTGGGGTCGTTCATCAATCGCGTTTTCATTGATGTACGGCGCTTTTGCGGTGGTTCTGCCATCTGCTTTGTTTGCCAGAGGCATGACTTCACGGTTGGCCTCGGTCAACGCAGTCTCTGCAGCCATGAGTTTTGCCGTGTGGCAAGGCGTCAAGATGGTGTTGACTGTGCTTTTGTTGGCACTGGCACCCAGGGTTTTGAATGAAGTCAGTTGGCCTGCTCTGTTGGTGGGCTTGTTGTTGACGATGAAGGTTTATTGGTTGGCGCTGGCTTGGGGTAGACCTAAGAAAGCGACGCCGCAAGATTGATTTTGAAAATTTGAATATGTCCGATACCACCAGCACACTCACCGCCGGCGAATACATCAGTCATCATTTGACCCATTTGCAAACCAAGCCAATGGGGGGGGTGATTGACTTCTCCGTCGTCAACATCGATTCGGTTTTTTGGTCTGTTTTGCTGGGCGTTGTAGGTTCTTTCTTCTTGTGGCGTGCGGCACGTGCCGCTACCTCTGGGGTCCCCGGTCGTTTTCAGGCTGCGGTTGAAATTCTGTTTGAAATGGTCGATACCCAAGCGCGTGGCATTGTTCATAACGCGCAAAGCCGCAAGCTGGTGTCGCCCTTGGCGTTAACGGTGTTTGTTTGGATTTTCCTGCTCAACAGCATGGACTTCTTGCCTGTTGACCTGTTCCATAAACTGTTTGAGTGGACGGGCTTGGACCACAGCATCCATTATTTCCGCGTGGTGCCCACTGCCGACTTGTCCACCACCTTGGGCATGTCTTGTTCGGTGTTGCTGATTTGCTTGTTCTACAACATCAAAATCAAGGGCATTGGCGGTTGGTTGCACGAACTCACCACAGCGCCCTTTGGTGCGCACCCCATTTTGAGGCCCATCAATTTTGGCTTTCAAATGATTGAGTTCGTTGCCAAAACTGTGTCTCACGGGATGCGACTGTTTGGCAATATGTATGCAGGCGAGCTGATTTTCATGCTGATCGCCCTTATGGGCAGCGCTGCTGCACTGAGCTTAAGCGGCATTTTGCTGCCGATTGGCCACATCATTGCCGGCTCCATTTGGGCCATCTTCCACATTTTGATCGTTGCA
>RFMX01000203.1 GCA_009927495.1 Betaproteobacteria bacterium | reverse complement strand
CCAAACATGCCCGCCATGCGATCGGCCTCGGGCAGGTAGGACAGCTTTTTCAGCATGGCGTTGTTCAGGGCGAAGCTGGCGCCACCCAACAGCGCCAAATAATCCATGGCCGAGGAGGGCCAAGGCCAATCCATCTCGGGGGTTTTCAGCACCAGCGCCACGCCGCACAAGGCCAGGGCCAAGCGCAGCAGCGACCAGCGGGTGGGGCGCTCATCCAACAGCAACCAAGCAAACAACACCGACCATGCAGGCATGGTGTAAAAAAGCAGCACTACCCGCACCACATCGCCCAAGGTGACGGCCCAGTTAAAGCCCAAATTCGTCAAGCCCGAGCCTAGAAACAACCACCACAAGGTGGGGTGTTGCGCCATGCTGAGCCAGGTGCGGGGGCGCAGCAAGGTGATGCACACACAGGCAAAACCGTACATGAAAGCGGTGGCCCACAAAGGGTGCAGGCCCAGCGCCTGCATCTCGCGCAAAGGCCACCAACTCAGACCAAACACCAGTGCATTGAAAAGCAGGCCCAGCACCGGCCCCCAAGTGGTGGTCATGGCATCAGTGAGAGGGGTCTTGGCGGGCGATATCGAGCAAGCGCTCTACCTCTTGGGCATGGTGTTTGCAGTTGCTTTGGTGCCAGCGTTGGATGAGCCACATATTGCCCGCCACGATAAGGCCAAAGCAAACGATGGCGTTGAAGGCGCTCAAGCCCATGGCTGATGCCCCGGCATACAAGCCACCCAGCGCCAAGATACAGGCTTGCTCGTTGAAGTTTTGCACCGCGATGGAGCGACCTGCACCCATCAGGTTGTGACCACGGTGTTGCAGCAAAGCATTCATGGGCACCACCAAAAAACCACCTAAGCCACCCAGCAAAATGAAAAACGGTGCGGCCACCCACACGTTGTCGATGAAATTCATCACCAGCACCAGCAGGCCCATGGCTATGCCCAAGAACATCAAGCGCGGCGCGTCTGCCAAACTTGTACGCATCGAAGCCACCACCGCACCCACAGCGGTGCCTATGGCGATGACACCTACCAAAGAAGATGCTTGGGTGGTGGTGTAGCCCAAGGCCACCGCACTCCATGCCAGAACGATGTAACGCAGGTTGCCACTGGCACCCCAAAACAAGGTGGTGGTGGCCAAGGAAATTTGGCCCAATTTGTCGCGCCACAAGCGTTGGTTGCACTGCCAAAAATCGGGTACCAAGGCTAGCAAGTGGTAGCCCAAGGAATGCTGCGCATTGGCCTTGAGTGGAATCATCTCCACACCGGTGTCAGGAATGCGGGTGTTGAACCAAGCCGCTAGGCCATATAAAAAGACCAATACACAAATAGCAGCTTCAGGTGAGGTGTCAATAGGGGTGTCAATCAGTGGGAAATCAAAGCTCAGCAAATAAGCTGAGACGTGGGGGCCTACCAATTGACCGCCAAGCAAAACCCCCAAGATGATGGAGGCGATGGTCAGGCCCTCAATCCAACCATTGGCTTTGACCAACAAGGAAGAAGGCAGTAGCTCGGTCAAGATGCCGTACTTGGCAGGCGAATACGCCGCCGCACCCAAGCCCACGATAGCGTAGGAGAGCAAAGGGTGTGAGCCAAACAACATCATCAAGCAGCCCAGTACCTTGATGCCATTGCTCAGAAACATTACTTTCCCCTTGGGGCGCGAGTCGGCAAAGGCGCCCACAAACGGGGCAAGCACCACATAAAACAAAGCGAACATGGGCACCAAGGCTGCGCGTTGCCACTCGGCACCGCCCCCTGCTTTGATCAATTCGACAGCAGCTACAAACAAGGCGTTATCAGCCAAAGAGCTGAAAAACTGCGCTGCCATGATGGTGTAAAAACCGCGCTTCATGAGGACAGAGAAAAGTAGGTGAGGCGGTTCAAGGAAGAGGGCATGAAAGGTGAAATGGGAGCGACAGCCCCTGAGTCCTTGAGAGTTATATCACGCCGTTTGAGCGTCACCGAGCCTGCCACAATTGACCCCATGCCCCGTCCTCTCCATGCCGTCATCCACACACAGGCCTTGAAAGCCAACCTTGCGCGGGTACGGCTTGCCGCCGGTGATGCCCGGGTGTGGGCGGTGGTCAAAGCCAATGCCTATGGCCACGGTGTGGCGCGGGTGTTTGAAGGCCTGCGCGCTGCAGACGGTTTTGCGGTGCTGGATTTGGCAGAGGCCCAGATTTTGCGCGGTCTGGACTGGCGCGGCCCGATTTTGTTGATGGAAGGTGTGTTCGAGCAGCGCGACTTGGAGCTGTGTTCCCGACTCGATTTGTGGCATGTGGTGCACACCGAAGCGCAAATTGACATGCTGAGTCGCCACAAATCCCAAGTGCCTCAGCGTGTGTTTTTGAAAATGAACAGTGGCATGAACCGCTTGGGTTTTGCGCCAGAGCGTTTTCGGTCTGCTTGGGTGCGCTTGAACGCTTTGCCGCAGGTGGATGAAATCACCTTGATGACCCATTTCGCCCATGCCGATGACGCGGTCGGTGTGGGCGAACAGTTGCAGGTGTTTCACCACACCAGCCACGATTTACCTGGTGAGCGCAGCTTGGCCAACAGTGCCGCTGTGTTGCGCCACGGCGCTGATGCAGCTGTGTTGGGCGATTGGGTGCGCCCCGGCATTGCCTTGTATGGCAGTGCGCCCGACCACCCCTTGCACAGTGCCGCGCATTGGGGTTTGCTGCCCGCCATGAGTTTGCGCAGCTGCCTCATTGGCTTGCAAGACTTGAAGGCGGGCGACGAGGTGGGCTATGGCGGCCTCTTCAAAGCGCCTCATGCCATGCGCATCGGCGTGGTGGCTTGCGGTTATGCAGACGGTTATCCGCGCCATGCCCCCAGTGGCACACCGGTGTTGGTCGGTGGTGTGCGCTGTGCCACGGTGGGGCGGGTCAGCATGGACATGCTGTGTGTCGACCTCACGCCCCTGCCCCAAGCGCAGCTGGGCACAGAAGTTACTTTATGGGGCCAAGCCAGCACGGAAGAGGTGCTGTGCATTGACGAAGTCGCTGCCGCAGCCGGCACCGTGGGCTATGAGTTGATGTGCGCATTAGCGCCCCGCGTACCTGTCTCTTCAAATTAATCGGGGTCAGATCCCGACGAATCATCAATCCACCAAGGCTTGTGCCACAAAGGCTTTCATCATACGGCGGTAAACCACCCGTGAGGGGCCGCTGGACTGGGTCATCAGCACCGCGCAGGTCTGCTCTTGGGGGTCTGCCCAAAAATACGTGCCGCCATAACCGGCCCACATGAACTCGCCTGCGCTGCCATGCACCGCAGCGATGCCATCGCCTTGGCGTACCAAGAACCCTAGGCCAAAGCTGTAGCCAGGGGTACCTAAAAGCAACTGCCCGGGCGACACAGGTGTGGCAATGCTGCTACCCAAGTGGTCCGAGGTCATGAGGCGTACTGTGGGTCGCGACACAATTCGAACACCATCGAGCTGCCCACCGTCCAGCATTGCTTGGCAATAACGCAAATAGTCGCCCGCAGTGCTCACAGCACCAGCACCACCTGAATCGTTGCCGGGGGTTTGGCTCACATCGATCAGCTTTACCGCCGCACCAGTGGCAGGGTCTTTGGGGAAAGGCTCAGCCAAGCGGGGCAAGTTGGCCGCACTCACAGCAAAGCCGGTGTCTTTCATCTTCAAAGGTTGAAACAGCCGCGCTTGCAAAAAATCACCCAAACGCTGACCCGTCACCGCTTCAATGATGCGACCTTGCACATCCACCGACAAGCTGTATTCCCAAACGGTGCCAGGTTGTTGTGCCAGCGGCGCTTTGCCCAAGCGCTCCACCATTTCAGCGCTGCTGGGGGTACGCGCATCAAAGTCGATGCTGGGTTGGTAAATGCCGGCTTGGGTGTAAGCGTCTTTCACCAAGGTATTTTTGGTGAGCTCGCCATAGGCCAGCCCCGAGGTGTGGCGCAGCAAATCTTGGATGGTGGGCTCTTTGTTAGCAGGCACCAGTTTGAAGCTCACGCCGTTGTACAAAGGGTCGTGCGCAGCCACGCTGACCATAGGGCTTTTGAAGCTGGGCAGGTACTTGGACACAGGGTCGGTGAGTTGCACCTTGCCCTCTTCCACCAACATCATCAAGGCGGTAGAGACCATGGGCTTGGTCATGGAGTAAATGCGAAACAACGAATCGACTTGCATAGGTGCATCTGTGCCGTTGTTCAGTTTGCCAAAGGCTTGGGCATAGACCAACTTGCCTTTACGCGCCACCATCACCACTGCGCCGGGTAAGCGCTGTTGTTCTACTTCCGCCTTCATGGTTAGTGAAATCTTTTCCAAACGCTTGGAGGACATACCAACAGATTCAGGGGAGGCGACAGGCAAGGCTTGCGACCATGCCCATCCTGCTTGCAGCAGCAAGGCGGCGGCAAGCAGGGACAGGCGGCGAGTAGGTAAAAGCTGAATCATGGGCAGTGTCTCCGAAAAAAAAGGCGTGGCAAGCAAGCAAGCTTGAGCATATCTTGTGTCGCAGACAAGCAGCAGAAAACCCTAAATACATCAATAAAGACATCATATGGTGCAATAATTGATGCAAAGGAGCACTTAATCACGATGAGAACGACTTTGACCTTAGACGACGACTTGCTGCTCAAAGCGCAACAAATCAGCGGTGTGAATGAGCGTGGTCCTTTGATTCATGAGGCCTTGTTGGCATTGGTTCAAAGAGAAAGCGCACGTCGATTGGCGGCGTTGGGTGCGTCCGATCCCGAATTGACAGATATCCCTCGCCGCCAACCGACTCCACCATGATTTTGGTCGACACCTCTGTTTGGATTGACCATCTGCGTCAGGGCGATTCAAGTTTGAAACAGCTGCTGGCTCAAGCACAGGTGATGTGCCACCCCATGGTGGTGGGTGAACTTGCTTGTGGCAATTTGAAATCCCGCTCGATGGTATTGGCCTTGCTCGCAGATTTGCCCAGCGCTTCAGTGGCGAGCGAAGCAGAGGTGCTGGGCTTCATACAAGCGCAATCACTGTTTGGGCTGGGTATTGGCTATGTGGATGTTCATTTGTGTGCCTCTGCCAAACTCCATGGTGTCCACCTCTGGACACGCGACAAGCGTTTGCAGGCGGCGGCCGTAAGGCTTGGGCTGGCTTACGCACTAGAGCGGCATTGAGAGATTGCTTCGCTTCGCTCGCAATGACGGCCCCTTGCAATGAAGAACATCAAGCAGATTGGTGATAGCGGCTGGCCAACCACACCAGCAACAGCACAGGCAAGCCCAAAGCTGCGGTACCCGCGAAAAACCACACATAGCCCGCGGCGTCCACAGCCACACCGGAAAAACCCGCCAAAAACTTGGGTAACAGCAGCATCAGCGAACTGAACAAAGCGTACTGGGTCGCCGAGTACTGCACATTCGTCAGCGACGACAAATAGGCGATGAAGGCCGCAGAGGCAATACCGCTGGCCAAGTTGTCGGCCGACACCACCGCGATCAAGGCATACACATCGTGGCCGTGCAAAGACAGCCAAGCAAATAACAAGTTGGTCAATGCGCTCAAAACCGCGCCCAGCATCAGCACCCGCATCACACCAAAGCGCAGCACCAAGCCGCCGCCCAAAAAGGCCCCCACCAAGGTCATGATGACGCCGTACAACTTGGTGACGGTCGCCACTTCTTCTTTGGTGTAACCCATGTCCACATAAAACGGGTTGGCCATGATGCCCATGACGATGTCGCTGATGCGGTAAGTGCCAATCAAGGCAAGCAACAACACCGCATGCCAACGGTAGCGTTGGATGAACTCGGCAAACGGCTCAAACACCGCGACTTGCAGCCATTCACGCAAGCTGCGGGCAGGGGCTAGTACGGTGTGCGCCGGTTCTTTGGAAAACAAGACCGTCACCATGCCAACCAACATGGAAAAGGCCATGGCGGTGTAGGCCACGCTCCATGCCGCATCTTGGTAGGTCCCAGCGGGCAAGCCGCCCACTTCAGCCCGTGCCGCAATCCAAAACACACCCGCACCCGCCCAAATCATGGCCAAGCGGTAACCTGTTTGGTAGCTGGCGGCCAGCACCGCTTGCAAACGCGCTTGCGCCGACTCGATGCGAAAAGCATCCAGCGCAATGTCTTGCGTGGCCGAGCCAAACGCCGCCAACAGCGCAAAAGCCACCAAGGGCGTCAAAGCGTATTGCGGGTTGCTCCACGCCATGCCCAGCAGACCGGCCACCACGGCCACTTGCGACAGCAGCAGCCAACTGCGTCGCCGACCCAAGAGCCGGGTCAGAACCGGTAAAGGCAAGCGGTCCACCAGCGGTGCCCAAGCCCATTTAAAGCCATAAGCCAAGCCCACCCAGCTGAGAAAACCAATGGTGGCGCGGTCAATACCGGCTTCGCGAAGCCTGAAACTCAGCGTCCCCAAAACCAACAAAAGTGGTAAACCTGCTGAAAAACCCAGCGCCAACATACGCAGGCTTGAGGGGCTAAGGTAAATCAGCAATGTGTCTTGCCAAGTCGGCAGCTTAGAAGTTGTAGATAGGTTATCGTTCATACCCTTGTATTGTCATCGCCGCCAAGCCAGCCCCATTTATGTTGACCAAACGTGCTTTTTTTCATCACTGCGCCTTTTGCATGGCCGGTGCGTTCAGCTTGGACTCGCTCGCCCGAGATGGCGTCGAGGTGGGCAAGCAGTCGAGCTTTGCCAAATTGGTACCGGCCGCCGAAGTGGAAAGCAGTGCTTACACACAGTACAGCCAAATGCTCAAGCAAGCATCAGAAAAAAACGCGTTGGCGCCCGACGACCACCCACAGGTGATTCGCTTGCGTGCCATTGCCATGAAGTTGATTCCGTTCAGCTACGAGTGGAACCCCCGCGCCAGAGATTGGAATTGGCAGGTCAACCTGATTGGCTCGGACCAAGTCAATGCGTTTTGCATGCCCGGTGGAAAGATCGCTTTCTTTCATGGCATTTTGAACAAACTCAACCTCACCGACGATGAGGTCGCCATGGTCATGGGACATGAAATAGCGCATGCGCTACGCGAACACGCCCGTGAGCGCATGGGCAAAAGCATGGCTACCAACACCCTATCCAAAATTGGCGGCGCATTGGCCTCGGTGTATTTGGGCGTAGACCCACGTGTCACCGATGCGGTGGCCATGCAAGGCGCCAACTTGATCAACCTCAAGTTCAGCCGCGAAGATGAATCCGAGGCCGATTTGGTCGGCATGGAGCTGGCAGCACGTGCCGGTTACAACCCCCGTGCGGGCGTCAGTCTTTGGCAAAAAATGAGTGCGGCCAACAAAGGTGCGCCGCCTCAGTGGATGAGCACCCATCCTTCTGGCAAAACCCGCATCAAAGACATAGAGGAGAATTTGCCCAAGGTCGAGCATTTGTATCAGCAGGCTGCCAAGCCTTAGTTTTAGTTGCTTTAGGCGGACCGCTTTAACCAATCCAGCAACAAGGCATTCACCGCTGAGCTTTGTTCGCGATGTAAAAAATGCCCTGCGTTGCTGACTTCGCGGTATTCATAAGGTCCAGCAAAACAAGGGGCTTGCTCACGCATGAGTTCAGAGCGCAGATCGTCCGCGCCGCACATTGCCAGCGTCGGCACGCTGATGCCGTGTTGCAGCTTTGAGCGAAGTTCCTGCAAAGTGGGGTCTGCTTTGGTGAGGTCAAACATTGCACGGTAATAAGCCAATGCGGTTTTCAGCACACCCGGTTGGCGCAGGCATGTTTTCACCTGCGCAATGTGTTCGCTGTCTTCATAGCCCGCGACACACCAGTATTGCCACAGGTAATCGATGAAGGCCATGTCGTTGGCCAGCAAAGCTTGCTCGGGCAAATCGGCTTGTTGAAAAAACCACCAGTGAAACGAACGCTGAATGTGCTTGGGCACCAACAAATAATTGTTGACAATTTGCGGATGTGGCACCGCCATCAGCACAGCGCTTTGCAATAAATCGGGCCTGGCGGCGCACAAGGCATAGCCGATGATGGCCCCCCAATCTTGGCCTATGTAATGAAGCTTT
This sequence comes from Betaproteobacteria bacterium, assembly GCA_009927495.1. Classification (GTDB taxonomy): domain Bacteria; phylum Pseudomonadota; class Gammaproteobacteria; order Burkholderiales; family Burkholderiaceae_C; genus Limnohabitans. The sequence continues at coordinate 13,178 of RFMX01000203.1, read as the reverse complement.
TTCCCAGGCGACACAGCTTCGATCAAGCCTGCAATGCCATGAACCAAACTGGCTTTGTCGAAGAATGCGTTCTCAGCCACTCGCGAAGGCAAGTAGCCGGGCAAGAAGGGCGCGATGACGCGGTACCCAACTTCAGACAACGCCTCTATTTGCGACGACCAAGTCTGTGCCGTGTCTGGAAACCCGTGGACCAACAACACCGTTGGGCCCTTGCCTTGCGTCAGGCAAACAAAGTCAACACCGTTGGCGTGAATCTGCTGCTCTTGCAGCATCTCAGGTCCCACCCACATAAGGGTTGCTGCGCCGCTCGCGGCCAAAGGTGCTCTCGGGACCATGACCTGGGATGAACACCGTGTCGTCACCCATGGGCCACAGGCGCTGCACGATGCTGTCGAGTAAATCTTGGTGATTGCCTTGGGGAAAATCCGTGCGGCCTATGCTGCCGGCAAACAGCACATCGCCCACAAAAGCGCGTTTCAATTCGGCTGAATAAAACACCACATGACCGGGCGTGTGGCCAGGGCAGTGACGCACCTGCAAGGTGTGCGTACCCAGCTTGACCGTGTCGCCATCAGCCAACCAACGTGTGGGTGTGAAAGCACGGGAAGGCGGGAAACCATAGCTGGCCGCAGCGTCTTTCAGGCCATCAATCCAAAACTGATCGCCGGGGTGCGGTCCGATGATGGGCAAGTTCAGCTCTTCAGCCAATTCAGCTGTGCCACCTGCGTGGTCGATGTGGGCATGCGTGATCCAAATAGCCACTAACTTCACACCCAGTTGCTTGCAAGCGCTTTGCAGCAAATCCAAGTCGCCGCCCGGATCGATGATGGCTGCGGTCATGCCCTCGTCCTCCCAGACCACAGAGCAGTTTTGTTGAAAAGGCGTGACGGGGATGGTTTCGTAGTGGAGCATGGTGATCTATTATGGTGTCAGCAAAACAAGTTAACTATGTCAAAAAATTTTAATTTAGCCAATGCAGTGTGGCGTCACAGTCTCTCGGCGCCTCAGTCGGTTGCCATCGCGCATAACGGTCAAACCCTGAGCTATGAACAGTTCGCCGCCCGAGCCAAAGACGTGGCGCAACGGTTGTCGAAGTCTCGTCATTGGCAAACCCGCCATGACAAACCATTTAGCGTGGGTATTCTCTTGTCGAGAGGACTGGATGCATGTGTAGCCATCTTGGGTGCTAGCTGGGCGGGAGCGACCTATGTGCCTATCAGTTTAAAACTTCCAGAGGACAAAATCATTGCAATTTTGTCTGCCAGCCAATTGGGCGCCATCATCATTGACGCTGAGGGTGCCAAATTGCTGACCGATGCCGTATTGGCTGCATGTCCCGAATTGATCATTCGTGTTGACCAACAGGGTGAAGCACAAAGCGCCAGTCAGACGCCATATGATTTTTCTAAACCCGTACAGGTGAACGCCAATGATTTGGCTTATGTGATTTTTACTTCCGGCACAACTGGTACGCCCAAAGGCGTGATGATTGAAGCAGGTTCAGTCCACAACTACCTGCATACCATTGTCGATAGGCTGAACTTACAAGCCACAGACCGCGCCTTAGAAACCTGTGACATCAGTTTTGACTTTTCGGTTCACAACATGTTTGCGACATGGCAAGCGGGTGCCGCGCTTTATATTCTTCCTGCCACCTTGGTGATGAATGCGGTGAAATTCGCCCGAACAGCGCAACTGACGGTTTGGAACTCGGTACCTTCACTGTTGGGAATGCTGCAGCTACTCAAAGTCTTACAAACAAACTGTTTACCCGACTTGCGAGTCACAGTCTTAGGTGGCGAAGCCTTGCCAGAAAGCACAGCACGCTTGTGGCAAGAAGTTGCACCGAACACAGAAATTTTCAATTTGTATGGACCCACAGAAGCGACCGTTTTTTGCTTGGCACAGGTGTTCTCGCGACAAGCACCCATCACCTCGGGCCGTGACTTTGTGTCCATTGGTGTGGCTTTAGACGGTTGTGAGGCCATGGTGGTGGACGCAGTCGGCAAACAGCTTGCCGATGGATCTGCAGGAGAGTTGGCCATTGCCGGTGCTCAATTGGCCCAAGGCTATATGGGGCAACCTGAACTCACCGCACAAAAGTTTCCTGTTCTGAATGGAAAACGGTGGTACTTGACAGGGGACTATGCAGTCAAAGACACCTCAGGTGTTTTCCATTGTTTGGGACGCATAGACAATCAGGTCAAGATTTCTGGTTACCGCATTGAATTGGAAGAAATTGATGCAGCATTGCGACTGGTTTCTGGACGGGACCTTGTGGGTACCGTGGCTTGGCCGGTCGTCGATGGCGTCGCGAAAGGGCTGGTAGGTTTTATTGCAGGAACAACCATGGACAGTGGCGAGTTGGTGATAAGTCTTAAGCAGAAACTTCAACCCTATATGGTTCCCCAACGGGTAATTTCTTTGGACCATATGCCCATGAACAGCAGCGGTAAAGTAGACCGCAACGCATTGACCAAAATGCTCACAGAAGCTACGCCATCCGCTATTTAAACAATGTGTATTCAGGGATTTGAAATTGGAAAATATTCACAAGCAAAAGATCAGAGACTATCTGACCGAGGCACTGAACAACCAAGGCGATAAGCAACCACTGACAGACACCGATTCCTTGTTTGTGAGTGGCAGACTCGATTCTGTGTCAATGATGATGTTGGTCGTGTACCTTGAAGAAGAATTCGCGGTCAACTTCAAAGCCACCGACTTTGAGGTGGCTTTGATTGACTCTATTGATGCTATTGCATTGTTGATCGATTCGCAGGTTTCAGCCTGACTCTACGCTGGATACGCCTGCAGGAAAACACATGAGTCAGACCAAAGCTTCGCGGTATCGCGATCAAGGCATGCGTGCTTTTTGGGCGATTGAAGACAAGCAAAGCGTGGTTGCATGGGCACAAACACGGACGGGCAAATTGACTTTGCTGGTGTTGGCTTTTCTGGCGCTGTGTACGACAGAAGAATGGCAAGAGGCATTGTTCTTTGTGACCGCCATGGGCTTGTTTGCGCATTGCCCACCTTGGCGCAACACAGTATTTTTTGTCTCAACTTACATCGTTGCATTTTTCTTCTCCACAGCGTCGATACACGACGCCATCAGTGCAGTGGCCGTCACCGAAGGCTTGACATCGTTGTCGCCTATGACACTCAGCTATGTCGCTTTGGTGGTATTTTCATTCTCGGCTTGGGGACTCATGGCCTATGCGCGCCATGCCAAGCAGTCATTGCTGGCTCGACGACCTGTGCTGACCTTGTTGGCCATAGAGTGTTTGTTGTGCCTGCTGACCTACAAGGGTATTCTCTCTGGCCACATCCGTTTGGCGCTCTGGTGCTTATTGAGTGTTCTGACACCTTATTTTTGGTTTTTGGCTTATGCCTTGGTGGATCAGCGATCCAAAGACCGCAGCAGCGATGTATTCCAATTGGGCACTTTTCACCCGGCTTGGGGTGGCTCCAGTTCTTCGCCCATAGGCAAGGGTGCGGCCTACTTACGCAAAGTGCTTGCCAAAACCCCCGAAGAGTTGGCGATAACCCAAATGAAAGCAGTGAAGCTGCTGATATGGGCGAAAGTGATTTCCATCACAAGAATGCTGTTGACATGGCTGTGTGTGGATCAATTACATATCCCCACGGTTTCGGATGCCATGGATGCATCTCTTCAAAACCATGCATATTCATTAGGCATGGAATGGGCGGCGTTGATTTGGTCGGTCACCGCCTACACCCTGAAGATGGCGATTTACGGGCATTTTGCAGTGGGGGCGGCTCGGCTCGCGGGCTTTCGCCTACCGCGTTTATCTTGGCGGCCACTGGAGTCGAGAACCTTGATCGACTATTTCAACCGCTTTCATTACTACTTCAAAGAGTTATTGGTTGATTTTTTCTTCATCCCAACGTTTTTTTCTACTTTCAAAAAAACCCCGCGTTTGCGCTTGTTCTTTGCAACATTCATGGCGGCTGGTGTTGGCAATGCGCTTTTTCACTTTATGAATGAAATTGAATTGCTCGAGACTTTAGGCTTTTGGGGCATGGTTGAAACCTTTCACAGCTACCTGTTTTACTGTTTTGTCTTGGCAACAGGGATTGGTATTTCACAAGTTCGTGCCAATGCGGGATACAAACCATCACCGACCATCTGGGGCCGCATTCAGTCCTTTTTTGTCGTATGGGGCTTTGTCACCCTGTTGCACATATTTGGTGACGAGTCTCGTAACCATAGCTTGACTGAGCGGGCCCATTATTTGGCGAGCATGTTTCAGTTGGTTTAGTCGCACGCCCTTAGCCGATAACTTTTACCATTCATCAAACCGACATAAAGCGCCATTAGTATCTAGCCGAGTTGGCCCATTCTTTGAAGTGGCTCTAAAACCAACCTACAAAATTGATGCACTACAGAGCTGTATTTATTTCCGATCTGCACCTGGGTACCCCAGGCTGCCAAGCCGACGCCCTCCTAGACTTCCTTAAATCGCACTCCAGCGATTATTTGTACTTGGTTGGCGACATCATTGACGGATGGCAACTTCGCCGCAAATGGTATTGGCCGCAAGCGCACAACGACGTGGTGCAAAAAATCTTGCGCCGTGTGCGCAAGGGCTGCCATGTGGTCTATGTGCCCGGCAACCACGACGAATTTGCCCGTGACTTTGTTGACCACCACTTTGGCGGCATTGAGGTGGTGGAAGAAGCCTCTCACACCATGCTGGATGGACGTAAATTTTGGTTGGTGCATGGCGACTATTTCGATGCGGTGGTGAAATACGCCAAATGGCTGGCCTACCTTGGTGACACCTTGTACGAAATGGCCCTGCGTTTGAACCGGCATTTCAACCGTGTTCGCCGCTACATGGGCTTGCCCTATTGGTCGCTCTCCGCTTACCTAAAGGGCAAGGTCAAAAAAGCCCTGAACTTCGTCACCGATTTTGAAAATGCAGTCGCCCATGAGGCGAAGAAGCGTGGCTACCAAGGCGTGGTGTGCGGCCACATTCACCGCGCAGAAATTCGCACCATCGAAGGTGTTTTGTATTGCAACGATGGCGACTGGGTAGAGAGCCGTTCTGCTTTGGTCGAGCATGTGGACGGTAGGCTTGAGCTGATTTATTGGGATCAAGTCATGGACGAATTGCCCAACGCCAACGCCGTGGTCTTACAGCACGACCCCCTGCACATTACTGAACCCGCTTGACCTCCCTGCTGCGACGCACGGGCTTTGTGCCCTTGATGGGGGCGCAATTCGTCTCCGCTCTGGCAGATAACGCCTTGCTGTTGGTGGCCATGGCCTTGTTGATTGAGCAAGGGCAGGCCGCGTTTTGGGTGCCTTTGCTCAAACTGATGTTCACCCTGTCCTATGTTGTCTTGGGGCCATGGGTTGGCGTGTGCGCAGACACATGGCCCAAACAAAAAGTGATGATGGTGGCCAATGGCGTGAAAGCCGTGGCTTGTATCGCCATGCTTTGGGGTGTGAATCCTTTGCTGGCGTTTGCCATCGTGGGCGTGGGTGCAGCCGCTTATGCCCCAGCTAAATATGGTTTGGTCACCGAGTTGGCGCAACCCGAGCAGTTGGTGACAGCCAATGCATGGATAGAAATCAGCACCGTCTCCGCCGTTTTGCTCGGCGTGGTTTTGGGTGGCGCCTTGGTCAGCCCTGCATGGCTGCAACAGAACTGGGTTCAAGCGTGGGCTCAATTCCAAGACGCGCAAACTGTTTACACCGCGTCGCTGGCCATGTTGCTGGTTTTGTATGGTATGGCAGCAGCGCTTAATCTCTATATTCAGGGAAGCGGCAAGGTATATGCGCCTATGCCGTGGAACTTCATGTCCATTTGCCAAGGCTTTTGGCAGGACTTTAAGCGTTTGTGGACTGACCCCTTGGGCAGCATCAGCTTATCGGTGACCACTTTGTTTTGGGGCGTGGGTGCAACTTTGCAGTTGTTGGTGCTGAGTTGGGCACAAGAAAAACTTTTGCTCAATCTTTCGCAAGCTGCCTATTTGCAAGCGGCCACCGCGGGGGGCGTGATTGCAGGCGCTGCGCTGGCAGCACGTTGGGTGGCGCTGCACCAAGCCACCTGGGTATTGGGGCTGGGTTTGGCCATGGGGGCTTTGTTGCCCATCATGTTGTGGGTGACGCAGTGGCAGACGGCTGTGCTGTTAACCACCTTGCTGGGCTTGGTGGGCGGGTTTTTTGTGGTGCCTATGAACGCCTTGCTTCAACACCGGGGTGTGGTGTTGCTCAGCGCTGGACGATCGATCGCCATCCAAAATGTGAATGAAAACGCCAGCATTTTGGCGATGATGGCTGCCTACAGTGGCTTGCTTTACTTTCAAGCAAAAGTAGAAGATCTGATTTTGGCCTTGAGTTTTTTGATGATCACGGTCATGGCGCGGGTGCTCTGGCGTCATCTGTCACTGAAGACGCCATTCGCTTAAGCCGCTGGTTGGGGTAGTTGCATCAGGGCTTGGCCCATGCGCAAGACTCGCCCCTCTTCTATGCCAGGCGCGAACGTAAAGTCGGGTGGCGTGAACACCAAAATCGTCGAACCGTGTTGGAACCAGCCAAGCTCTTCGCCTTTGTGGAACGCCGCGTCACAGTTCATGACAGCCGGCCCTTGGTAGCGGGTGTGCAGCAAGGTGTCCAAGGCGTGTAAGCGAATGCTGGCCACCAGCACCGCAGCCACTGGCACCAAAGCGACGGGGTGGCGTTGTGCCCCAATCTCCATCTCCAACATGGCGCGTTCGTTTTTACAAAAAAGTTTTTCTACACGTTTCAAAGCAATCGGGTTGACATTCCATGTGTCACCAGAAAAATATTCCACGCGGTGCAAGCGCCCATCGTGGGGTGCATGAAAGCGGTGGTACATCGACGAGGTGATGCGGATGGTCAGGAATTTGCCGTTGTGCCAAGGCCCGTGTTGGGCGCTGGCACCGAGCAGGTCTTGCAAGGTGTAGGGAAAACCTTTGGCTTGGAACAACTGACCGTCTTTGACCTCTCCCATGGCGCCCACGATGCCGTCGCAGGGACTCACCAAGGTGTTGGCATCTTGGTCGACCGGGCGAGCGCCTGGGCGCAGCTGGCGAATAAAGCAGTCGTGCAGGCTGTCAAAGCGCTGCTCTTTGGCCTCGGACAAGTCCAAATCGGCAAACTGGCGCCACACCCAAATGGAAGCTTTGGCCAGCAACGGATGGCGCAATTGGCTGAACCACCCCATGAAATGCGTCAATGCAACGCGGGGAATGCGGTTGGTGAGCAAAAAGTTAAGGTCCTCGTTGGCGACCAAGTTTTGGATATGTTGTCGAACAGTCATCATTTTTTAACCTTAGTGACATACAAAAGAGGTTTTCGAAAGGGAGTACATGGATACATATGAAACAGGTGTCTCAGTGGTGTTGGGCTTGGTGGCCGTGATGGCAGCTGCCGTCTTGCTGCAAAGAGTGGTTCAGCGCTTGCAACTGTCGTTTGCCAAACACCCTTCCTTGGGCGGACACCTGCGCATGTCTAAGCGCTTTGCCCACTGGTTGCCAGCCTATAGCTACAGCCCAGCGACATGGTTTTCGGTCGATGGTGCGCCGCCAGACATTGCTAACACACGCCAGACTGCCCTGCGCGAATTGGGCGTCAAGCTCAAAACAAGAAGTCCTTTGACGCTGGCACAGACCGCATCGGCCAAGCCCATGATTTCCGATATGCAGCTCACCAGTCAATACCGAGTGCCCTACCAATTCCGCGAACTGCTGTCGCAGCACTTGCAACTGGGCGGTTTTTGGCAGTCTAGCCAAGGCGTTTGGCTGACTGACATGGACGGCAACCAGTTCATCGATGTGTCGGGTTCGTATGGCGTGAATTTGTTTGGCTACGACTTTTACAAATCCTGCATGGCCGAAGGTGCGGCCATGGCGCAAGACTTGGGACCGGTGCTCAGTGGTTACCACCCTTGCGTGTTGGACAACGTCAAGCGCTTGTGTGATTTGTCGGGCAAAGACGAAGTGTCGTTTCACATGTCGGGCACCGAAGCGGTGATGCAAGCCGTTCGTTTGGCCAGGTACCACACCAAGAAGCGAAAAATTGTGCGCTTCACGGGTGCCTATCACGGCTGGTGGGACGATGTGCAGCCAGGACCAGGCAACCCCATGCCGCCTTCTGGCGACACCCTCACCTTGAACGATATGCATGCCAACACCTTGCGTGTTTTGCGCAACCGCAATGACATCGCCTGTGTCCTGATCAACCCTTTGCAGGCCATGCACCCTAACCGCGCTGCACCCACTGACAGCACCTTGATCGACGGCAAGCGCTCTGTGCATTACGACAGACAAGCCTACACAGCGTGGCTGCAAACTTTGCGACAAGTCTGCACAGAAAAAGGCATTGCACTCATCATGGATGAAGTGTTTTTGGGTTTTCGTCTGCACCGTGGCGGCGCTCAGGCCTACTTTGGCGTTGATGCAGACATGGTGACCTATGGCAAGACCTTGGGTGGCGGCTTGCCTGTTGGCGTGGTGTGCGGCAAATCGGCGTGGATGAAGCGCTTTCGCGATGACCGCCCTGGCGACATTTGTTTTGCCCGCGGTACCTTCAATGCACACCCCACAGTCATGACCACCATGAATGTGTTTTTGCAGCGACTCGATAGCACTGAAGTTCAAGCGATGTACGCCAATGTCAGTCAGACTTGGACAGATCGACAAGCCGCGTTGAACAGCCGTTTGAAGCAGGCAAATATGCCTGTGCGCGTGGCTGGCATGGAAACAGTTTGGACGGTCTTGTTTGACCTGCCTGGACGCTATCACTGGATGCTTCAATACTATTTGCGCGAGCAAGGCATTGCCATGAGTTGGGTGGGATCGGGACGCATGATCATGAGCTTGAATTTCGATGACGCTATGTTTGATCAATTCTGCGAACGCTTTGTACAAGCAGCTCAACATATGCAGCAAGACGGATGGTGGTGGACACCTGCGCTAGACCAACAGCGCCCCATACGTCGGCAGGTGTTCAAAGAAATGCTCAAGGCCCGTTGGGCCTAGAGCAAGGGGCCTAGCAAAACTGTTTCAAGCCTGTGAAGTTTTGACGTGGTCCATGGGGTCAATCCGTTCACCACGCAACAAATGCAAAGGCGCTTTGTGGTACAGCTTGATGTCATGGATGGGGTCGGTCAAAATTTTGAAGCCCCACGCCAAACCGGCGACCAAGCTGTCTTGCCACCACAATTGAAGAACACGAAAGACCAAGCCAGCCGCGCCTAAGAACAACCAAGCCATAGCGGTGATGCGAACTGGCGTATCCTCGTAGGCTTCGGGTACAGCCCAAGTCAAATAGGCAGGCATCCAGTAGGCCAACACGGGAATGGCCGCACAAATGCTCAGCAGCACCACTTTGCGATGCAAGTTGTAGCCAACCTTGATGTCTTCTTTGTGTTCGTGGGTGGCTTGGTTGACCTCGTCATAGCCTTTGGGTTCAAAAAAGAAATGCCCCATTTGACGCGTTGTCATGGAAACCAGCCAAGCCACCAGTGAGGCAACAACCGGGTCAATGAAAAGAAAAACATAAGCCACCAAAAACGACACCGCGCTGATGAAGTGAAGTGACTGGTTCACGTAGCTGTGGTGGTAGTAGCGATGGTCATCCCAGCGTTGGGTTTGAAGGGTTTGCTGCCATTGGCGCATAAAGACTCCTGGTGAAGATGGTGACATGCACCTTGGGTTGAAGACACGCTGGGACTGTGAGGCCTGCGCATGAAATTTTGATGACAAACGTCCATGTCATTGAAATGACACAATACCTTCATCAAACTGTTGCATTAGAAGTTCACATTACAGGCATGAATACAGATGCGCATATCCAAGTCAGCCGTCTAGGTGCTGTCCAGCAGCGTTTCAAAATTGCTGTCGTGACGGAAACTTATCCGCCAGATATCAACGGGGTGGCCCACACTTTGAGCAAAATTGTGGAAGGTCTTCAAGCACGGGGTCATGACCTCTGGTTGATTCGGCCCAAGCAGCAAGCCCAGCACACTGCGGTGCATACGGCCCATTTTCAAGAGGTGTTGGTCAAAGGTGTGCCCATCCCTTTTTACAGTGAATTGCGCATGGGCTTGCCTGCTAAGCGAGAACTGCAACGCCTTTGGGCCAAGCAAAGACCCGACATCGTGCATATCGCCACCGAAGGCCCCTTGGGATGGTCGGCGCTGCAAGTGGCGCGCAAACTCAAGCTACCAGTCAGCACCGATTTCCGCACCAACTTTCACGCCTACAGCCAGCATTACGGCATAGGGTGGTTGAGCGGTGCGATTCGGGTCTATTTGAAAAAATTCCATAACCGCGCAGACATTACCATGGTGCCGACTGCCGTGCTGCAACAAGAACTCCAAGCCAAAGGCTTTGAGCGTGTGCATGTGGTGCCGCGCGGCGTGGACACATCGCAGTTTTCGCCCTCTTACCGAAGCCAAGCGCTGCGCGACACATGGGGTGTCAGTGCTTCAGACAAAGTCTTGCTTTATGTAGGCCGCTTGGCAGCAGAAAAAAATCTGGGACTGGTGGTACAGGCGTACCTGCAAGCCAAGCAACAGGACAGTCGTTTGCGAATGGTGTTGGTGGGGGATGGCCCCATGCGGGAGAGCTTGCAGCAACAGCATCCCGACATCATTTTTGCGGGCTACCAAAGCGGCAAAGACTTGGCGGCCCACTATGCCAGTGGCGATGTGTTTGCATTTGCCAGCCTGACCGAAACCTTTGGCAATGTGACGCTGGAGGCCATGGCCAGCGGTTTGGCGGTGGTGGCGTTCAAACACGCAGCCGCTGGGCAATGCATCAGCCATGGGGAAAACGGCATGTGCGTGGACACCGAGTCGCCCGACGAGTTTGTCAAAGCTGTGTGCGCTGTGGTCGAGTCCCCGAGTTTGCAAGCACGTTTGGCCAAGCAGGCTTTGCAAACAGCGCAAACGCTTGATTGGCCAGGCGTGGTCGAACGCACCGAAGCGATGTTCCGCCATGTCATGACAGGAAGCTACCAGCAAGAAAGCTTGGAACTCGAGATGAGCCTGCAACGGGCGCCTTGAGCCTCGCCTTGCAACTTACAACTCGACTTTGCCTCGCGTGGCTTTGGTTTGGCCGCGAATCACTTTGCTGTCGACCCGCTTGCGCTGCGAGCTGAGGGTGGGGCGGGTGGCGCGACGCGGCTTCACAGGTTTGGCGGCCAGCGCCACCATCTCATGCAAACGAGCGATGGCTTCGGCGCGGTTTTTGTCTTGGCTGCGGGTGGTTTGCGCCTTGATGACGATCACCCCGTCCAAGGTGATGCGCTGGTCGGAGGTAGCCAAGAGCTTGTCTTTCACCGCCTCGGGCAAAGAAGATGCGCGGATGTCAAACCGCAAATGCACGGCGCTGGACACCTTGTTGACGTTTTGACCCCCTGCGCCTTGCGCGCGGATGGCGGTGAATTCCATCTCAGACTCAGGTATCTCGATAGGCATCACACCACCATGTCGTATTGCAAAGTGATGGGCGCATGGTCAGAAAACTTCTCTTCCTTATAAATAGACACTTGCTTGGCCAATAAGGCCAAAGCGGGTGTCGCCAAGTGGTAATCCAAACGCCAACCCACATTGTTGGCATAGGCTTGGCCGCGGTTGCTCCACCAGGTGTAGCAAGCGTCGGTGGTGTTGGGGTGCAGTTGGCGGTATACGTCCACCAAGCCGCCTTCGGTGGTGAGCTTGGTCATCCATTCGCGTTCTTCGGGCAGAAAGCCGCTGTTTTTTTTGTTGCCGCGCCAGTTTTTCAGGTCTTGCTCTTTGTGTGCAATGTTCACGTCTCCGCACAGAATGAATTCCCGTCCTTGTTGCAAAGCCATCAAATGGGGATAAATCACATCCAAAAAACGGAACTTGGCCTCTTGCCGCTCAGGACCCGAGGAGCCGCTGGGGAAATACACACTTAACAAAGAGAGCTTGCGCTTAGGCGTATCAAAGCGCAGTTCTAAATAGCGGCCTTCGGCGTCAAATTCGCCGCCATCAAAGCCTTGAACCACATGGCTGGGCTCGTGGCGGGTGTAGATGCCCACACCTGAGTAACCTTTTTTCTCGGCGCATTGGAAATAACCGTTCAAGCCAGCCAACTGCTCGAAGCTGCCAACAAGATCGCTTTCTTGGGCTTTGATCTCTTGCACACACATACAATCCGGCTTGGCTTTTTCAAGCCAGCTTTGCAGCCCTTTGCTGCTGGCCGAGCGGATGCCGTTGAGGTTAAGGCTGGTGAGTGTGAACAAGGAATCCCCTATGGCTGAACAAGGCGCGGCACCAACCGATTTGGCGCAAGCATTCATTCGATTCTCGCTGGAAAGTGGCGTCTTGCGTTTTGGGGAATTCAAAACCAAAGCGGGACGGCTTTCCCCCTACTTTTTCAATGCCGGCTTGTTCGACGATGGTGCCAAGCTGGCGCGGCTGGCACATTTTTACGCCCAACTGTTGATCAACAGCGGAATGGAATTTGACATGGTGTTTGGCCCTGCCTACAAAGGCATTCCGTTGGGGGCGGTGGTGGCAGCAGAGTTGGCAAGGTTGGGGCGCAATGTGCCTTTTGCTTACAACCGCAAGGAAGCCAAAGACCACGGCGAAGGCGGCACCTTGGTGGGAGCGCCCTTGAAGGGGCATGTGCTGATTGTGGATGACGTGATGAGCGCAGGAACCGCGGTGCGAGAGTCGATTCGCCTGATCGAAGCCGCAGGTGCGAAAGCCCATGCGGTGGTGATTGCCTTGGACCGCCAAGAAATGGCCACCGAGGTGGATGCCCATGGCGCCACCCGCGATGTGCCGCACAGCGCGGTGCAATATGTGCGAGAAACACTGGGTTTGCAGGTACTGGCGGTGGCCCAACTGGACGATTTGCTGGCCTTTTTGCAAAACAGCGCAGATTCCGCCTTGGCCGAGCACCTGCCAGCGGTTCAAGCCTATCGTCAGCGCTACGGGGTAATCTGAGGGACTTCCCGGCAGCAGAGCAGGTGTTTTGCCCCTAAACTGATGAGCTAGCACCCAGCTGTAATTGGAGACCCCGTCATGAACGCGCCCCTGCCCGAACACATTCGCATCGCCCTCGAGACGGTTCAACTCGACGACAAATACCGCCTCGACCATGGCCGCGCTTTCATGAGCGGCGTACAAGCCTTGGTCAAA